>JAFUMV010000056.1 GCA_017482485.1 Lachnospiraceae bacterium | reverse complement strand
ATCCGCAAATTAGCTGACTATTATGAAATCTAACGGCGATATTCTCCCTGTACAGGGCGCGTGTCCCATTGTACTCTGAGGGTTTCAAAAGCCGTATATTTCAGAAAGAAGGGACAATATGACAAAACTCACTGACCGTCTCAAAAAATACGGTCCTTACTTTTTTTTGTGGATCATTCCCATCTGCAATTTTTATCTGATGGAATTCTACACCCACAATCCGTTCACCACCATGAAGCTGAACGTGCACATCATGAACATTGTTCTTTTTGAAGCAATGGCTCTTTTTTTATATGCGCTCACGGGGCGCATCAATATTGCGTTGATTCTCCAGACTCTGTTCTGTGCCATCTACGGACTGGCAGGCTATTTTGTTCTGGAATTTCGGGGGGCGCCGATTCAGCCCTGGGATATCCTGTCCATCAGCACTGCGGCCAGCGTGGCGGACAACTACGAGTATAAGCTGGATCGGACTTCTATCCTGGTTCTGGCCGGCTTTGTTTTCATTTTGCTGATTTCCTTTTTCCAGAAGGCCGGTTTTTCAAAGAACAAACCCAAAAAGGACATCCCGGACCTCTCAGCCGGGGAGGAAACCGCACAATCCGCAAAGCGAAAGATCAGGCCCTGGCAGATGCGGCTGGCACTCGCTGTTTTTTTTGGACTGATCCTCTTTGGCTACACAAAAATGCTTCATAACGAAGATATCGTCCAGAATAAACTGCGTCTGTATGACAAGCTTTTCACGCCCACCACCATCCAGTATAAAAACGGAACCCTTACGGCCTTTCTCATGGAACTGCAGTATGTATCCGTTGAAAAACCTGACCATTACTCCAAAGAAAAGGCTGCAGAGCTTCTGGATGCTTATGCGGGCTCCGAAACAGCAGTCACAGATACGCCCAACATCATCGTGATCATGAATGAAGCATTTTCCGATCCTGCGGTTCTGGGCGAGTTCACCACAAACGAGGATTATATGCCCTTTGTTCACAGTATGCTTGACGGGGCCGAAAACACAATTTCCGGCATGCTGAATGTTTCCGTCAAAGGAGGCAATACGGCAAACACCGAATTTGAATATCTGACCGGCTCCACCATGGCTTTTCTTCCTTATGGAAGCATTCCGTATCAGCAGTATGTGAAGAATGAGACACCTACCATCGCCTCTCATTTAAAAGCGCTGGGATACCGCACGGTTGCCATGCATCCCTATTACGCTACGGGCTGGGATCGCGACACAGTTTATCCCAATTTCGGCTTTGAGGAAACCCATTTTCTGGAATTTTATAAGAATTCCGAAAAAATCCGCAAATATGTAAGCGATAAAGCTGATTATGAGAAAATTCTGGAAGTTTATGAAAATAAGGCGGATGGAGAACCGTTATTTTTATTCAACGTCACCATGCAGAATCACTCCTCCTACAGCGACTGGAATGACTATGATAACTTTTCATTGGACATCAGTGTAAATGGTTCCGACTCCAAACTGCTCCCCGCTTACCTTTCTTTAATGAAGCTGTCAGATCAGGCAATCGAGGAGCTGGTAAATTATTTTTCCATGGAAGAGGAAAAAACGATCATCGTCTTTTTCGGAGACCATCAGCCAACTGACTCTGTTGTGAATCCGGTCCTGAAACTTCAAGGCAGAACCTGTTCAGACCTTTCTGCGGAGGAAGAAACGCTCCGCTACGAGGTGCCCTATTTCATCTGGGCAAACTATGATATAGAGGAAGAAACAGACGTAAATACCAGCGCGAACTTTCTCGCTGCCAAAACCCTGAAGGCAGCTGGTTTGCCGCTTCCGGCTTATTTCAATTTTCTGGATACCCTCAAGGAACAGGTTTCTGTAATTTCGGCCAGTCATGTCAGGCTTGCCGACGGCACCTTCACATATGCCAAAGACCAGAAGGAGCTGTTAAACGACTACCGGGCCCTGCAATACTATCTCTTATTTGATCATTGATTCGAAGCATTATGCCAAAATCGCTTCGAAATGGAGGAAATTATGAAAAAAAATCTGACCGCGGCTTTGCGTGGCTGCTCAGAGAAGCTCTGCCGCTGGACTGCAGACAACAAAATCTGCTTTTTATCATTTTTACTGCCTTTTCTTTCCATGTTGGCCATCTTTATCGGCAACGAAATCTATCCCTTTGGGGACGGCAGTTTTATGCACTCCGATATGTATCATCAGTATGTGCCTTTTTTGGAAGAATTTCTTCGCAAGGTGAAAGAAGGAGATCCGCTTTATTACTCCTGGAACGTGGGCATGGGTTCCAATTATCTGGCCCTTTATGTTTACTACAGCGCCAGTCCCTTAAACTGGCTGATGCTTCTTGTTCCTGCGCAGTATCTCATTGAATTTATGAGCTATATGGTAGTCCTGAAAATCGGTTTCTGCGGTTTTACCTTCGCTTATTTTCTGAAGGAAAAATTTGCCACAAAGGATTTTACCATTCTGCTGTTTTCCGTATTTTACGCCATGTCCGGTTTTGTGGCAGCTTATAACTGGAATGTCATGTGGATCGACTGCCTTGTGCTTGCCCCGCTGATCCTCCTTGGTCTGGAGCGGCTTGTCAGACAGGGGCGCTGTAGTCTGTACTGCCTTGCGCTGGCTTTCTCCATTTTGTCCAACTACTATATTTCCATCATGATCTGCATCTTTTTATGCCTCTACTTCGTCATTCTTCTTCCGGAACTTGCCGAAGGAAAAAGCATAAAAACATTCCTGCAAAATGTGCTGCTGGCCGTCGGACGTTTTGCGCTGTTTTCCATTCTCGCAGCCGGGATGGCGGCCGTTTTGCTGCTGCCGGAACTGGAAGCGCTGAATTTCACGGAGTTTTCGGAATTTAATTTTCCGCAGAAGGTCAACTGGTATTTTTCTTTCCTAGATGTGATTGCCCGCCATGCAACAGGTGTCAAAAAGGAAACCGGACTGGACCACTGGCCCAATATTTTCTGTTCTTCCGCTGTCTTTTTCCTGATTCCGCTCTACATCTGCAACACCAAAATAAAGCTTCGGGAAAAAATCGGCAAAATTTTATTATGCGCCTTTCTGATCGTAAGTTTTTCGGTCAATACACTGAATTTCATCTGGCACGGTTTTAACTACCCTGACTCCCTGCCCTGCCGCCAGTCCTTTTTGTACATTCTGCTGGTGCTGACCATGTGCTTTGAAGCAATTCATCGGCTGGACGGTTTTTCTGTTCCGACGCTGCTTCGCTGCAGCGCATTTGGCCTGTTTTTTATTCTGCTGGCGGAAAAGCTGGTGGAAGATGATGCATTCTCACCCGGCATTTTTGTGCTCAGTGCTGCACTGATCGCCAGTTACGCATTGCTTCTTTATCTTTACAAAAAATATTTCAGCGCTCAGGCAGCTTCGGCAGGTGCTTCTGACAGTTCTGCTGTCAATAAAGCGATGGATCGGAAACGTCTGTTGGCGCTGGCAGCTGTCGGTCTGGTTGCTTTTGAAGCCACCTTCAACATGGCTTACACCAGCGTTTCCACCACCAGTCGAAGCAAATATCTGGAGGCTTTACCTGCCTATGAGGTACTGGCAGAAAAAACCTTGGAATCTGATCCCGATTTTTACCGTTTCGAAAAGTTCAGCCGGGTGACAAAAAACGACGGTACGCTGGCAGGTTACCCCACCGCATCGCTTTTTTCTTCCACAGCGAATGCAAACGTGGAAAACTGGTACGACCGGATGGGCTTAAGTGAAAGCAAGGTATTTTACTGCTTTGACGGGCAGACACCTCTGTCCTCCGCACTTTTAAATGTGCGCTATATGTTCTCCCGCACCGCGGACGAAGATCCGGATTTATATACCCTGATCGATCAGCAAGATAATGTCTATCTGTACCGCTGCAATTATACACTGCCTGCAGGTTACATCGCAGACAGCAGCTGGAATCTTTCTTCTGAAACGCTGGAAGACTCCTGCTCCACTCCTTTTGAGCTGCAGAATCGGATCGCGCTTTCCACAGGTGCTCCCGGCAAGCTGTTTGAAACCGTAGAGGTCAGCGAATACGACGGGGAAGCACAGTTTACGGCCTCAGAAACCGGCCATTATTATGCTTACTGCAGCCGTTCCAAGGTAGACACCGTAAAGCTCACCTCTGACAGCGTAAATAAAACCTTTAAAAAAATCAAATATGATTACATTCTGGATCTTGGCAGGCATGAGGCAGGCGATGCGATCACCCTGGAGAATCAGGAAGAGGGAGCGCTGGAAGTAACAGTCTGCAGGCTGAATCAGGAAGTTCTCTCCCATACCCTTGATCACATCGGCAGACAATCCTTTGAGGTGGATTCCCATGATGATACTCATGTAAACGGTCATATCACAGTTACCACTCCCGGAAAGCTGGTTCTTTCCATTGCCTACGAACCGGGATGGACATTAAAAGTGGACGGTCAGGAAGCGGAAATTGATCTGTATGACAGCATGTTCATCTCCACAGAGCTTTCCGAAGGGGAGCATACCATAGAACTGACCTTCGTTCCTGCCGGACTCCATGCAGGCATCCTCATCAGCCTTACAAGCCTGAGCGCCTTTCTCGTATTGCACTGGCTGCTGCGCAGGCCTTCACAAAGCAGGACAAAAAACGCTTCACACTCCTAAAAAGCAGACTTGACAGCACTTTAACGCGGTATTAAGATGATTAAGGGTTTGATAGAACATTCCGCCTGTGAAGGGCGGCAGAAAGAGGTCATATGGAACATTTGATTATACCAAAGAATTATCATGCCGAGCTGAATCTGCACGATACCCAGATCGGCATCAAAACGGTGAAGGACTTTTTCCAGAGCCTTCTCGTAAAGCATTTGAATCTGCTGCGCGTATCCGCTCCGCTTTTCGTGGATCCCGCTTCCGGTTTAAATGACAACTTAAACGGTTACGAACGTCCGGTTTCCTTCGGCATCAAGGAACAGAACGACTACGAGGCTGAAGTGGTTCATTCCCTTGCGAAATGGAAACGTTACGCACTCAAGGAATACGGATTTTCACACGGCGAAGGGCTGTATACGGATATGAATGCGATCCGTCGGGATGAAACCACAGACAATATCCACTCCATTTTCGTGGATCAGTGGGACTGGGAAAAAATCATCTCCAAAGAGGAACGCACCATCGATACTCTTAAGGCAACTGTCCGCGATGTTTACAAGGCACTGCGCAAGACAGAAATGTATATGGCCATCCAGTACGATTACATTGAAGAGATTCTCCCCAAGGAAATATTTTTCATCACGACCCAGGAACTGGCTGACATGTTCCCGGATTACACACCCAAGGAGAGAGAATATTATATTGCCAAAGCAAAGGGTGCCGTCTGCATCATGCAGATCGGTGACAAACTGGAAAATGGCGAACCTCACGACGGCCGCGCTCCCGACTATGATGACTGGGCATTAAATGCCGACATCATCGTTTACTATCCTGTTCTGGATATTTCGCTGGAGCTGTCCTCCATGGGCATCCGTGTGGATCGTGAAGCGCTGCTTTCCCAGCTTCAAAAAGCAGGCTGCCCCGAACGGGCAGAACTTCCTTTCCAGAAAGCGGTGTTAAATGAAGAAGTACCGTTCACCATCGGCGGCGGTATCGGTCAGTCCCGTATCTGTATGTTCTTTTTGCGGAAAGCCCACATCGGTGAGGTGCAGTGCTCTATCTGGCCGGAAGAAATTCGGAAAGAGGCTGCAAAGAACGGCATTTCACTGCTGTAACTGAACGATAGAAAGCGGAATTTCCCATATAGAAAAAAAGCTGTGTCTGCGGTACATAATCCGCAGAGCAGCTTTTTTCTATATGGGATTGGACAATTCCCGCTATCAACTCGATATCCAGGCCGGGGATACCGCCGGATCACCTATTTTTCCCTGACTGCCATTTCAGCATCAACGCCAGACTCACCACAGCCATCACCAGAAATACCATACAGGAAAGCGGCATTACAAACGCACCGCCAAACTCTGTCAGGTCCAGCATCACATAGACAAACAGGTTGGCAATTCCATGAAACAGGATAGGATAAAACAGTCCGCCATAGATTTCATAAACCAGAGCCAGCGCAATGCCAATCACTGTCGCATAAACAAACTGAACCAGATTTCCATGGAACAGACCAAACAAAATCCCAGAAGTCACAATGGCAACAGGCGCATTGCTCACTCGCTTTAGCTGTCCGTAAACGATGCCGCGGAATAAAACCTCCTCTCCCAGCGGCGCCAAAATTCCATAAGATAAGATTCCCAGCCAGATCGGAATATCAAACTGAATCTCCGAAATTTCCTGAAAAGCAGGAGAATATTTATACAGCTCAACCAGAGACAGAAATCCATTCATACCGACTGCCAGAGAAGCCGCCAATACTGCCATGGGCAGAAGTGAGAGCCTGTCCACCGGCTTTGTCGCCCGAATTGTCATTTTCTTATGCCAGATTCCATAACATACTGCAAATCCTGCGATGGTTCCCGCCGCATTGCCCAGATTCACCCAAAAGCTGTAGCTTTCTTCCGAATGATAAACATTTCCCAGAAAAATTCCCGGTATCACGGCCAGATTCGCCACAATAACATTAACAGCCAAATAGACAATCATTGCCAGCAGACAGGTTCCTATCGCCTTAAGGCCCTTTTTCAAATTGCTTTCCGGCGCCGGCTGTCGATAACGATCAAAATTGCCGGAATACACTCCCTGGCGGGCGCTGCGCTGTGGCATAGACTGTTGAAATTCATCTGCGTCAGAGGCTTTTGGTCTGGGCCGTCCGTAAAAAATAGACTGAGGACCGCCTGGATTTTTGCTTTGCGGTTCTGTAGCCTCCCGTAGGGGCCCGGCGGCTTCTCCGACCCTTACTTTCGTTTCATCCACGGGCTGGGTGATTTCGCTGACCCCTACTTTCGTTTCATCCGCGGGCTGGGTGATTTCGCCGGCCTTTCCATCGGCCTCTGCAGCTTCACGTACATCCATGGCTGCTTTGCCGGCAGATAGCGGCGTATACCCCAGAAGCACCCGGCGCAGTCCCTCTACATTCTGCACAATTATTTCCGCACCGGCTTCCCGAAGTTCGCCGGGCAGCGCATAGCCATATGCAACACCAATATGATGAGTTCCCGCCGCTTTGGCACCTTCAATATCAAACTTCCTGTCACCGATCATGACAACTTTGGACAAATCCGCTGTGCTGCCATTTGCCTTTTCCGCTGTCATGATTGCACCAAACTGCTTGAGTACTTCGGCAACCACTTCTTCCTTTTTATCTCTTGTTCCGTCCAGTTCACTTCCAACCACGATTTCAAAGCACTGGCGAATTTTGAAATAATTCAAAATATCTTCCACAAATACGGTTGGTTTGCTGGATGCAATTGCCAGATGTGCTCCTGCCCGGCAAAGATCTTCAAGCAACTCCTTCATCCCCGGATACAGCGTATTTTCATACTTGCCGATGACAGAAAAACGCTCCCGATACTTGTCAACCGCGACCTGTGCCTGCTCCGCAGAAAAACCGTAAAACTGCATAAAACTGTCCCGAAGAGGCGGTCCGATAAAAGGCTCCAGTTTGCTCAAATCCGGCTCCTCAATTCCAAAACTTTGCAGCGCATACTGCACACAGCTGCAGATTCCCTGCTTCGGATCGCTGATCGTTCCGTCCAGATCAAACAGAATATAAGAAAACATGATTCTTCTCCTTTCAGCATATATCCCTCATTCCAATGTTACTATCATACCAGAAATTGTCATGGACTGCCATGAATTTTTTGTGAACAGTGACCGGGCTGGACTGCCGGGGGCACTCGGCCTTTCGTTCAGTCGTTTAACTCTGCCGGGGTATATACAATCAAAACTGCCGAAAATACCCTGATTTCAAGCAAAATCATTAAAAAAAACTGGTGTGAGGGCATATGGAAGCAAATTTTCTGGAAATACCCCGGATAACCTATAAATACGGGGCATTTTTGAGAAATTTGAATGTATATACCCCCTGAAGGCATCTAAACCTGGTAAAACACGCTATTTTGGGGTATTTTAGCATAAAAAAACTGTATATGCCCCGGGACTGCAGTATGAACCAAATCGGCCGATAATTTCTGCAGGACCTGCCTGTATCTTTCAAAATGAGGCAAAAAGAGGTCTTTCAAAAAGCTTTCAAAAATCACTTGACAAAATCCATGGAACCGATGTATAGTAAGCCCGAACAAAATATTAGCCAGGGGAGCTATTGCTGAGATTGAACTGAAGAGACATCAGAGGATGTTCTGAGGTTCTAACCCTCACTACCTGACCCGGATAATGCCGGCGTAGGGAGGCAGACTTTTGTGAATGCAAAGGAAACATATGCTGTCGGAATAACCGATACAGCAAAACGATTACATATTACATGTTTTCATACCTTCTATCATGATTTCTTTTGTGTTTGCAATAAGGCGATAAACCCCTCCGGTCCAAAACTAGGAGGTTTTTTTATGTCCAAAAACACAACATCTATCCAGACAAAGCGACTTGTTTTCTGCGCGATGGCAATCGCACTCGCCACAGTGATCTCTGTGGTCATCAAACTGCCCAGCCTGCCAAACGGCGGTTCTGTTACGCTGTTTTCCATGCTGATCATCTGTCTTACCGGCTACTGGTACGGTCCGACCGTCGGTCTGATCACCGCTTTTGCTTACGGCATCTTACAGTTTATCACAGGCCCTTATGTGGTACATCCCGTACAGGTTCTGCTTGATTATCCTCTTGCTTTCGGTGCACTGGGTCTGTCCGGATTTTTCTGGAAATCCAAAAACGGTTTGCTGAAAGGCTACGTTGTCGGCGTGCTCGGAAGACTTATCATGCACAATATTTCCGGTTATATTTTCTACACCACTTATGTGTCCGGTGATTTTGGTGCAAATATGACAGCTATCTGGGCTTCTACCGTTTATAACATGAGTTATATTCTGCCGGAAATGATTCTGACACTGGTTCTGATCGCGCTGCCGCCTGTGAATAAAGTACTGAACCGCATTAAAGTGCTTGCAACTGAATAACAATGGATGCCGCCCTCCTGTGGGCCATCCTTATTCCATAAAAAAGGAGAGTATATGCAAAAGTTCGTTTGCTGCACTCTCCTTTATCTATACGCTCTTTACCTATACTCTACCCTTGCGCTCTTTATCTATGCTCTACCCTATCTATGCACTCCCCTATCTACGCTCTATCTTATCTCTGATCGTTCTTTCCCCATCCGGTCTATTTTTTTCCAAATTCCTTGCGATATCTGTCTGGACTCAACCCCGTTTCCTTTTTAAAAACGGTGCTGAAATATGTTGTGTTCGCAAAACCGACCCTCATTGCAATCTCCTTCGCACTCAGATCACTCCGAATCAGAAATTCCTTTGCTTTTTCAATGCGTAAATCCTTTAAATAATCCGAAAAGGATTTATCCATATCGCGCTTGAAAACCTGTCCGATATAAGCTGCATTTCCTCTGAAGTATGCCGCAAGAGACTTTAAGGACAAATCTTCGTGATAATGCTCCAGCACATATTGGGCAAGCCGCAGCGAGAAGGGGGATGTATTACTGCCGTCTGTTGTTTCCCTTTCCTGTTTCATTTCTATTCGGTCGATATGGACACCGTTGGTGATAGCATGGCTAAAGCTGTCTGAAACCTTCCAGTAATCTTCCACGCAGTCGCCCAGAAGTACATATGCTTTTTGACCGGTTTTTTCCCTTATGGCATCCAGACAGGTGTTTAACAGCTCTGCCATCCGATTCTCCTGCGCTTTGCAGTTACAAAAAACCGCAATGATTTCACCGCTGTAATTGCGTGAAAGATAACAGTCTGAAAAAGAATCCAGAATCTCCCGACAAATCTCATAAACCTTACCAAACAGAGCAGCATTTTTTTCCTTTTCAGTCACCAGAAGACGCAGACAGCAGGGGCGATAGTCCTCCGCTTCCAGATCCAGTCCCAGAAACTCCGCACGTTCCACCAGTTCCCCTTCCCCGATTGAACCGTAAATCCAGCGGTTAATGATGTTTTCCCGAATCAGTCCCGCATTCAGCTCTGCCCGCAGACGCAGTTCTTTTTCCTTTTTTATCTTCCACAGCGTGTTATTGACGGTGGACACAAGTTCCTCCTCATTTACCGGCTTGAGCAGATAATTTTCGATTCCGAGGCGCGCCATATCCCGGACATATTCAAAATCATTATAGCCGCTGAGCACGATTGTTTTGACGCCCAGCTCCTGTTTTCGAATCCTGCGCAGCAGGTCAATTCCGTCCCCATGAGGCATACGGATGTCCGTAATCAGAATATCCGGCACCTTTCCCTCCTCAATCAGCTTCCAGGCCTGTTCGCCGCTGCAGGCACTTAAAACCCATTCCGCCTCCTGGGGCCACAGCCGCCTTGCATAAGCGCTCAGCCCCTCCAATATCATTGGTTCATCATCAACGATCAACAGTTTGAACATACTCTTCCAGCTCCCTCTTTTTCATTGCCTTAATTCTGGCAGTCACAACAGTCCCTTCCCCTTCCCTGCTGTCAATCTTCAATCGATAAGCGGAACCGTATACAATTCTCAGACGACTGCTCACATTATAAATTCCGATGGATTTCTGGAACAGCTCATCCCGATCCAGTTTACTTCGGATTTCGCTGAGCTTGTCTTGCGAAATCCCACATCCATCATCCCGGATAACAAAGACAATGTCCTCTTTTTCTTTTCTCCCCTCAATGGTAATCGTACATGGATGTTCGCAGGTTCCCGTATCCTCAATTCCATGCACCAGCGCATTCTCCACAATCGGCTGCAGAATATGCTTGATTGTGGCATAACGGTAAACTTCATCCTCCACCTCAAAGGTAAACTGCATCCTGCTGCCGAGACGGAATTGGAACAGTTCCAGATAAGAGTGCAGATAATTTACCTCTTCCCGATTCGTCACAACGGCATCCTTTTTCATCAGATTGCGGAACAGATCTGAAAGAATCCATATCATTTTGCTCGCTTCGGTCTCCCCTGTGACGTAAAGTTTCATGCGTATGGCTTCCAGCGTATTGTAAAGAAAATGCGGATCAATCTGTGCCTGTAACGCATAGAGCTCCATTTCCTTCTGCTCCAGCTTGTAAACATACTCCTTCTGAATGTGATCATCTAAGGACGCACACATTCTCAGCAATTCCGTGTATATGTAGCCCACCTCGTCATCATATTTTTTCTGAATGGGAAATGAGGTCAGATGTCCGTCGCGCACCTGCTTAATTGTATCTGTGATGGGTTTTAAACGCTTTGCGAAGATCTGCGTGCTCAGATAGTTAAGCAGCACTGCAAATATCAGAGCCAGCAGAAAAACCATCAGCATGGTGTGCTGCGGAATTTTTACATCTTCCAGTACTGCAGATACCGGAAAAGCGTTTATAACATAATAGCCGTCAGCACTGGAATATAAAACATTATAGACCTGATCCTCTATGGTTTTTACTCCGCTTTTGCCCGTCAGCAGCTGATCAAGCGGGAAATCCTTCTCCAGCACATATTTCTCGCCGGAATCATACAGCATTTCGCAATCCCTGTCGAATACATAGATACTCCCTTTCAGATACTCCTCATACTGCCGATAACACTGTCGAATATTCATGGCACTGAAATATACCCCTATGCATCCGATATCCCGTTTGAAATCTTCTGATTTTACATTCGAAAGAAAAAAGATTGAAAAAGCATTGCCACGGCTTCTCTCCATCCGGCCGGAGACAATTCCATCCAGCCCTTCCCCGGCACGGCACTTTTCCAGACATTCTTTAAATCGCAGCTTTTCTGCCGACATATCTCCGTTTCCGAAGGAATAAATACCGCCATCCGCATAACTGCCCAGCATCAGACCGTTGAATTCTCTGTCAATTCCATAAAATGTGTTTATGACAGTCGTCCGCATCTCCTGCTGCTGCCATGCATCCATATCCCTGTTTCCCGGATTTTCAAGTTCCAGCGTCATATTCCGCCAGTGTACGGTATCCTGATACAGCCGCTTATGAATTGCAACGGCATTATCCAGCTTATTTTCCAGATAGGTATCCACTGTCAAAATACACTGATCACTCATAATCAGGGCCTGATCATACTTTATGGAAATAAGGTTATGACTGAGCGTAACATAAAGAATGAGCTCCGTTGCAAGCGTGATCCCCAGATATACCAGAAACATCTTTCGAAAAAAGCTCCTGCTGAAATATTTTTGCCAGATCTTTTTGATTCCGTAAAATATTCGCGTCATAACCGCATTTCCCCTTCATCCCATTTTCAGGCAGCTGCTGCTTAACTCTATACTATCACAAAACGCTCTGTTCCTGCCAAAACTTTCTGCATAAATGGCAGTAGGAGTAAAAGGCTGTTTTTCTTTGACATACGCCTTTTACCCCTGAAATGCTCCGTATTTATAACAGTAAAATCACTTTATCACCGTCCAGAAACGCAATTTCCGTCTTCTTTCCGGCATAAACAATACTCTTCTTTCCGTCTGAAGCCGCATGAAGCTCCATTCGAACCGGTTTTGAATCCTTCCATATGAGATTTAATTCGTGACCGCCCTTTATGCGAACACCTTCCAGACTGCCATCGGGCCATTCCTTCGGCAGTGCAGGCAGAAGAATGATCTCATCCTCAAAACTCTGCACCAGCATCTCTGCCATCGCAGATGTCAGTCCGGTATTTCCGTCCAGTTCCCAGGTACCGCACCACATGGATGTTTCATCGCTCATCACCGCCGCCATATTGGGTTTTACAATTCTCTGGAAAGTTTCTGTAATCATCTCATGCGCTTTTTGTCCCATGCCCAGGCGCGCATAGTAGCCAACCAGCATGTTCATTCCCCAGGATGTGATTTCAAAGTCCTCATGCCGTCTTAATATGGTGACTTTCACCGCTTCTGCAAGCTCCTTATCGCATTCGGGAACAATCTGGCGGAACGGATAAATACCGAGCAGATGAGAGGTGTGGCGATGATTCGGAATCGGTTCCTCAAAATCATGGAACCATTCCATGAGCTGTCCGTATTTTCCGATCTGATAGGGCGGCAGCTTTTCCGCCACCTTTTTGGCCTCCTCTGCCAGCGAATCATTTTCTTTTCCAACCACCAGAGATGCTTTCCGATAAACTTCCAGGATTTCCCGGATCAGCAGCACATCACAGGTTGTCGAAAGGGAAAGGAAATAATCTTTGCCGTTTGTCCGGAACATGTTTTCCGGCGAGTAAGAAGGACCGGCCATGTAATAACCGCTTTTCTCATCATAAAAACAATAATCCACAGCAAACGCTGCCGCACCCTCCAGAATGGAAAACCCGGTATTTTTAAGCCATTCCAGATCGTTGGTATATTCATAATAGTCCCAGGCAAGCAGTGCCAGCCAGACGCCGCCCAATGAGAATACGCCCCAGTTATAAGACCAGCCCAGCGAAGCAAATCCCCAGGGATTGGTCACCACATGGGCTGCCCATCCTCTGGCATGATAAACTTCTTTCGCAGCCTGCCGACCGGAAGGAATCACAATATTTTCCAGATACTTAAAATATGGGGTATAACATTCCGGCAGATTACACTGCGCCGCCGCCCAGTACTGCATCTGCAGGTTCATATCCACATGCATGTCCTGTGTACAGTCAATGTTGTTATATATATTGTCGTTCCAGATACCGCCCATATGTGTGGGAAGCGGCGAGTCCTCTCTTGAGGACGCAATCAGCAGATATCTTCCATAGGAAAACATGAGGCGGTACAGATCCGGATCCGGTTCTCCCGCTGCGACTTTCGCAATTCGCTCATCGGTAGGAATACTGCATTTTTCTTCTCCGCCGAGAGAAAGAGACATTCTTTTATATAAAGGCTCTACATCTGCAATATGCTCCTGCTTTAAACGCTCATACCCCTTCTGAAATGCTGCCTGTACTCTTTCAAGCGCCAGACCCGCAGGATTTTTCAGAAACATATCTGTTTCCAGGTCGATAAACAGCGTGACATCTGTACAGCTTTTCAGATACATACTGCCGTCTGCAAATGCAAATTCTCCATCCCCTGCTGCCAGTATGCAGCCTTCCAGATGCACACCGCAGTTTCCGTTGCTGTGCAGACTCTCCCTCGCATCTCCCACAATCCTGCAGCAAACGGCATCTTTTAGAGAAAGCTGGTTTTCAATCCGGGCATCATGACCGATCCCTTCATAGCGAATGCACATGGAAAAACGGCCATCACCATGTATTCTGACTGCAGCCACCGAAGCGGGATTGGATACAAAAACTTCTCTCTCAAACCCGATATTTCCTGCATGAAACTGAGTCGTTGCGATTCCCTGTGCCAGGGAAAGACTTCTCTCATAACCGCTCACTCTCTGATCAACATCCAGAAGAGTCATTTTCAGGTTGCCCACAGGCATATTGGTTCCATACTGATTTTTACGCCCTATAAAATCATGGCCCAGCCTGTCCGCCTCTTCATAATTTTCATTCAGCAGCTCTCTGCGGATTTTCCACATCAGTTCATAGCTGTCACTTCTGTTATTTTCCGAAGAAGCTGCTCCCGACCAGAAGGAAGATTCATCAATCTGAATCGTTTCTTCCAAAGCACCGCCGTAAACCATGGCTCCCATACGCCCGTTTCCCAGAGGAAGGGCTTCGATCCATTTATCCGCAGGCTGTTTATACCAGAAAATATCTTTTTTCATCGCTGCTCTCCTTTTATCCTTATAGAAAGTATGCGCATACGATTCCAAACCGCATGCGCGTTCTTATCATAACATATTTATCCTTTCACCGCACCTACCATAATACCGGATGCGAAATACCGCTGCATGAAAGGATACACACACAGGATCGGGATAACTGTCACCATAGCGATTGCGGAACGAACCGACATGATGGAAGGTCTGTTCACCACCTGTGCAGTTGCAGCCGTTTTGGGGTCATTCATAACCACGTTCATATTCTGAATCACCTGATAAAGCATCAGCTGCAGCGTTTTTAATTCATTTTTCTGCACCAGCATCAGATTATCATACCAGGAGTTCCACTGGCCGACTGCGGAGAACATGGCAATTGCGCCCAGGATTGGACCGGACAGCGGCAGAATCACCTTAAAAAAGATGGTAAAAAATCCGGCTCCATCCATTCTTGCGGATTCTTCCAGCTCCGCCGGAATGCTTTCAAAATATGTTTTAATCAGAATAATATAGTAAGCGGACATTGCAGAAGGCACCACATATACCCAGAAGTTATTTTTCAGGCCATAGGTTACCATGGTCAAAACCCAGGGAATCATTCCCGCATTCAGATACATTGTGATTACCACATATTTGTAAATGAATTTTTTAAAAGGCAGAAGCCTCTGCGTCACCAGGAAGGCGAACATACTGCAGCAGATCAGGGTAATCACGGTTCCCACAAACGCTCTCGCTGCCGAAATGAAAATAGGCAGCAGAATTCTGTTGTTTGCAAAAATTTCCCGATAGCTGGAGAATGTCACATTCAGAGGAAAGATTAAAAACCACTGCTCCAGTTTTTTCGGATCACTGACAGAGCTGACAAGTAAGGAATAAAAAGGATAAATGCAGCAGATCAGTATCACCGCCATAAATGTATAGTTGATGACATCAAATATGGTAAGCTTCTTTTTTTTCTTTTTTGTTTTCATGACTCTTACCTCCTTAGAAAATCGATGATCCGCGGATCTTTTTCACAAGGGTATTGGCAATCAGCATCAAACCTACACTCAATACGGATTTCATCATGCTCATCGCGGTACCGAAGGAATAATTTCCCTGCACAATACCCATTTTGTATGTATAGGTATCAATTACTTCCAGTTTGTCCATGATCATGCCGTTTCCGAATACATAGTACTGTTCAAAGCCTGCGCCGGAAAGTACGCTTCCGATCTGCAATACAAGAAGCACTACGAAAGTAGGAAGAAGTCCGGGCACAGTGATATGCCAGATTTTATCGAACCTGCCCGCACCATCCACCTCTGCCGCTTCGTAAAGCTGCGTGTCAATGCTTGCGATTGCAGAAAGATAAAGAATTGCGTTGTATCCCAGGTTCTTAAACAGGTAGGTTGCAGTCTGCACCGTCCATGCAATTTTCTCATTTGTCAGCACATTTAAGGGCTTGTCAAGTATTCCCAGATTATCCACAAGAAGGGTATTGAGCATACCATCTGAGGGTGAGAGAATGGTTGTAAATGCCAGGTATAACAATACATAAGAAATAAAATAAGGGATCGTTGAAAATGTCTGTACCAGCTTTTTAAACTTCAGATTCCGGATTTCGTTAAGCAGAATCGCAAAGATTGCCGGCAGCGGCAGCGTTAAAATAATCAGACCGCTGAGCACAAAGGTATTTCGCACTACGGTAATAACCTGTTTTTTATTATAAAAGAAAGCTTCAAAATTCTTCAGTCCCACAAACTCCATTTTACTGAACGGAATTCCCGGATAATATATAAAAAATGAAATAACCCAGCCTAACAGCGGCACATAGCTGAATGCGGTAATAAAGATTAAAAAGGGAATGCTGATCAGAAACAGTTTTCTCTTTTCAGCAGCCTTTGCGTTACGGAATTTATTTTCCTTCACACGTGCCTGTTTCATAAGCTTGCTCCTCCTTTTTGATAAATGCGGGACTGGAAAATTCCAGTCCCGTATCCATCATGTATCTATTACATTATTCAAGTCGAAATTTCCTTAAAGGTCTGATTAATATGCTTTAACAGCTTCGTCAATCAGCGCATCCAGGTTCCCTCTGATCTCCTTCATACGGGTGTCGTACCAGTTGAATACATCGTCAATGCCCAGATTATTCACTTCTTCAATAGCCTCTGCTTTCAGAGTTTCATATTCTGCCTCATCTGCTGCATAAACCATTTTGAAGATCTGCTTGTACATAAAGTCATTGATCTGACCATATTTCTGTTTGATATCATCGGGCTTTGTGCCGATCGCTGCCGCATAGGAACCCCACAGGATGGTAGGAAGATCTTCACCGTCAGCCGTTTTTAAGGTGGTGAAATGTTCGGTGAAGCTGTCTGCCTTGTAGTAGTTAGCCAGAGCGTCCTTCTTCACTGCAGAATAATTCTCAACATCAGGTGTCTGTTCGGGCTGGATGTAATTGCCGTTAGCATCTGTGTCGATGTGCTGGAATGCATTGATACCTGCATATTTCCACTTGCCGTATGCTTCCGCCATATCAACTACGCCTTCAGCATTGTCGGTCTTAAACTGCTCTGTCAGGGAAGGAGTTCCGTTTTCATCAACGGTATATGCAAGGCCTTCTGCACCCTGCGTGATCATACGGGAACCTTCTTCGGACATACACCAGTCAAGGAACTGGATTGCCTTGTCGGGATGTTCACAAGTGCTGGAAATTGCAAATTCGTTGCCGCCCAGCACGGATTCCCAATATAAAGCCATAGATTCAACATCGTCAAACGGATCCAGAGGCATGTAGCCGGAATCTGCCATGCCAAGGCCTTCCAGAACGGCTTCCTTACCCATAAATGTCCATCCGTTGTAACCGGCAAGATACTGGCCCTTGTTCACCTTTTCGGAATATTCGGAGCTGCTCATGGTCATAGCGCCGGGATCCAGAAGTCCCATCTGGTTTGCCTTGAAGTAGAATTCTACACCGTTCCAGAAAACACTGTCCGCATCAGACAAGAGATTTTCCACTTCTCTGGTTGCATGATTGAAGTACACTGCATAGTTGCCTTCCAGAGATTCGTAACCTTTGGTCAGCGGATAGTCACGGTTTAAGAAACCATCGCCCATGCCCTGTGCATCTGCGAAACCGCCGCCCACAGCATAGATCTTATCTCCTGCGGGTGTTTCAGGATATTTTTCCTGCATCTGTGCAAGCACTTCAAGGAGCTGATCATCCGATTTGATTTCCGGATAGCCCATTTCTTTATAAGCATCCCATCTGATCCATACCGCTGCGCCGGGAAGCTGATCCAGACCCATGCCGCCCCAGCCGCCTACGCTGTAAAACTTGCCATCGCTGTACATATTTTCACGACGGTAATCATTTCTGACTGTCAGTCTGGGATCGGAAGAAAGATTTGTTGTATATTCTGCAACCAGATCATCCAGGGGCATAATCATTCCTGCCTCTGCTGCATTCTGTAAGTTCGTAACACATTCGGGATTACCGGATGTGGATCCGAAGTCCATGATATCATCCATATCGTTGGTTGCAAGCTTTGTTGCCAGCAGTTCATCGAAAGTGGATGCCTGAGCAGTTGTGCTTCCAAGGCTGGAGTCAACTGTCAGCTCAATGCGGATACCCAGTTTCTCTTCGATATATTTTGCCACCGGATCTTCCTGCAGACCGGTATATTTGGATGAGTTTCTGATGAACATTTTCAGGGTAACAACTTCGTCCTCTGCTACCTCTGCGCCGTCAGCTTCTGCCTTTACAGCAGCGCTGTCATCTTTGGAAGCTGTGGTATCGGAAGCCGCTTTATCACCGCATCCTGCCACGGAAAATGCCATAACTGCGGACATTGTGAGCGCCATAAGACGTAACCATTTGTTCTTCATTTAACATACCTCCCATTTTTTTCTTCTCTTTGTAAATATTTTCTTTTCCGGCCGGGAGTAGAAACAGCGTTTTTTTCCGCCATATTTACTATAATTATAGTAAAACATAAATGTTTTTTAAACAATTTAAATAATTATAGGACATTATAAAAACTATATTTATTGCTGTTCACTCCGTTCTTTTCGATGCACACGAACGTGCAAAATGCACGTTTTGGTGCTGCTTTTCTCGTTTTTTACATGCTGAGGGCGTAAAAACACCTCGCTCATATCAAAAGCAGCCATCTTTATAACCTAAAATATAAACAAAAAACTCCTGGGCTTTGACATCGGCTTCTCGCCATATCAAAGCCCAGGAGCTATCCCGGCATAACAAATATTTACAACAATTCTGCCACTTCCGCCAACATTAAAAGATTGCTCGTCTCACTCCAGCAGCTTCCGTTAAACACGCCGCCAACCTTATCAGCACCTTCCCAGTCCGACAGATTTACCCGTTCACAGATCACGCCCGGAAGCAGCTTCTCCGGTTTTTCATCCCAGGAATAGATCGGTCGATCTTCTCTTGACATATACTGACTGATCGTGAGGCTGATTTCCTTCAACAACTGCAGATACCGCACATCTTTGGTCCACTGATACAGTTTATAAAGACTGTCTCCTGACAGGGTACAGATGCCGGGAGCAGAGTGTTTATTCTGCACATTTGCAAATACGCTGCCCACCGCCTTCATCTCCAGACGTCCGAATTCACTTTCCTTCGGGAAAACATAATTATAAGGCACCACCCAGCTGCTGCAGTAATCTGCACAGAACACCGCATAGCGAAGCCACTTTTCCTCCTTCGTCACTTCATACAGCTTCACATAGCTTTCCAGAAGGCCGAAAGCGCTCTCGCTGTCTGTGCCCTGCAGAATTTCCCCCGGTCCTCCGTTGGTATAACCGCAGGAAAGATCTCTGTCATAAAAATGCTGTGCACTTTCCTTTGCCGTCTGCAGATATTTGTCATCCTGCCAAAACTCGTAAGCGCAGACCAGCCCCGCAGGAGCAATGCCCGCACTGGTGGTCCCACCAACAGCGATTCTGCCGGTTTCCACATCCACAAACTGACCGAACTGTCCATACTCTTTCCACAGACTCACGAACCGATCCGCAAGAAGACGTGTTCCTCGCAGAAACTCTTCCGGTATCTCTTCTCCTCTTTCCTGTATCAGCCGAAAATGCTTGAACAGAAAATACAGCACATCTGCGGACTTGCGGATCAACACCCAGTTTTCGTTCTCTTTCTGTCCAAAACCATCATTGTGATGGCTTCCGTCTCCGCTGCAGACGCCGTAAAACAGACCGCTGGCACCCTGATTCTGAAACAGAAACCGCAGCGTGTCCATTCCTCGCTCCCATTCCAACCGTTCTCCCAGCTTCATCATCGCAAAAGAGGACATGCCTCCGCCCACCCAGCCGGGCTGCCAGACCTGAGTTCCTTCATCCGTGATGCCCACACCGTAAAAGCGTCCCCGCTTTCTCCAGTTAAGGCTGTTAAATTTCTCCCGCTGAATTGCAAACTGCTCTGCAAAGGAAAGCACTTCCGGCAGACTGTCATCCAGGCCCATACACTTTCTGTTTTCAAAAAAAACATGATAAAACTGCTCCATATTTTCGCAGTCAAATTCCAACAAACGATAAGGAATCACTATCTTCTCTCCGGCTCCGAAATCTTTTCCCGGATCCGAAATCTCTTTCATACAGAACGCACGATACTGCTTTTTCTGTCTGTAATGAGGATACTGAATTTCCAACGCTCCGTTCTCACAGGTAAGTCCCAGATTTTCGCCCTGAATCTGCTGAACCGTAAATAAAAGAACCGCTCTCTTTTCCCGCTTTGAAAAGATGCCGATGCAGGGAACGCTGACATCTCCCGTGGTCACTTCGATGCGCCCGCTTCCATCTTCATTGAGCCGGATCACATCCGTCTGTGTGATCGGCATATCAATGTCCGCTTCTTCTGCCAGAAACATGGGCGGATACTCTTTTTTCAGACTCTTAAACCGGTTGCCGTTATAACAACAGGCAGGCAAAAATACATATTCCTCTCCGGTAATTTCAAAAGCCGGGCGATAAAATCCGGTAACACAGCCACTCTGAATGGGCCTTTCCACGACAATTTCCGCCCTGCTTTCGCCCGGACATAACACCGTTCTTCCATTACCCGTCAGCATTTCTCTCATTTCGTTTTCCTCCGCTCTCAAGCTGTTCCCGATACTGACTCGGCGTCACCTGGGTATATTTCTTAAAGATTTTATAAAAATGCTTCAGGCTTCTGTACCCTACCATTTCTCCGACCTCGTAAACTTTTATGGTGGGATCCTTCAAAAGCCCCATCGCTTTGTTCACACGAACCCTGGACCGATAATCCATAAAGGTCTGTCCTGTGCGCTGTTTGAAATATCTGCTCAGATAGGCAGAATTCATGCCCACCTGATCAGCGATCTCATCCAGAGAAAGATCACTGGAATAATTGTTTTCCACATATTCCTGCACCTTCTGAATGATATTCCTATAATATTCATCGGTATTTTCCTCGGCATCCTCTTCTGTTATGCCCTTTTTTTCATCCAGACGGTTTTTCAAAGATACAAACAGCCTGTCCAAATCTTCCAGCGATGTGGGTTTTAACAGATAGTCGAACACACTGCATTTGATCGCTTTCTGGGCATATTCGAATTCACCGTAGCCGGAAATGATCACAATCTCCACCTCCGGCGCATTCTGATGGAGATATTCGCTCAGTTCCAGCCCTGACATATCGCCCATACGGATATCCGTCAGCACAGCATCCACCAGATTTCCGGCCTTCAGATAAGAAAGGGCCTGCTCCGCCGAAGAAAATGTCGCCGCCAGTTCAAATCCATATTCCGAAAAATCCATGATTTCCGTAAACAGCTCTCTTATAAAATCCTCATCATCACGAAAATAAACCGATACATATCTCCCTACACTCTCCCGATCACAAACAGCGTTTCCCGTTGCGCAAAAAGACTGCCCTAAAGGCAATCTTTCTGCGCTTATCATATAACTTTGCACTGCGTATTTCAAGAATACTTCTGTCCGAATTCGTATGCTTCCTGATACTGCTCTTTATACCATTCGTTGACCTTTTCCACTTCCATGCCGATGGCTTTTTCGGTCATTTCCTGTCTTAACTGCTCGTATTCCGCATCATCCTTTGCCATAACCATCTTCCAGGAATAAGTTCTTACCACTTCGCCCACGCGGCTGGAAATCTGCTCCAGATCATCCGGAATGGGAGCAACCGGCGCAAACGGTGCGACTGCAATGCCGTCATGCTGTGTCAGATAGTCGATCTGATCTACTGCGCCATAGTCTTCCTGCCACTGTTTGGTCAGCGCATCATCTTCCGGAGCATAGTCGGGCTTATCCCAGTAAGAATACTCAAAAGGTACACCGTATGTATCGCTGATCTCCGCATCTTCAAATGCCAAAACATTCATCGTATTTCTCGCGTAGGTCAAGCTGCCTCCGCCGGGCAGTTCTTTGGTTCCATCCAGAATATAATCATATCCTTCTTTTGTTACATAAGGCTTGCCGTTTTCGTCCAGATCCCATACAATACCCTGAGGACCGTTATGCAGGATCATATCCGCATCTTCGGAGAAGAAATAGTTGATAAATTCCATCGCCTTTTCCGGATACTCTGTTGCAGAGCTGACGGAAATGGACCAGTTTTTGCCGATCGGCTGCAGGCCCTGATGCAGAATCTTGATATCTTCTGCTTCCACGGGCATAAAGCCGATGCCCTGGGCACGTCTTTCTGCGGTGTCAAATCCGCCGGTCGCCCATCCCCACCAGGAGAATAAGGTTCTGCCTGCTCCGGCTTTACCGGTCGCATCGTCAAAACGCTGTGTCATGGAGTCGGGATCCAGAAGTCCCAGCTGATTTGCATCATAATAAAGGCGAAGGGTTTTCTGATACCAGCTGTTCTCGTCAAAAATAGAGGTAATTTCATTGGTTTCCAGATCCAGTTCCTGGAAATAACCGCAAAGATCATAGGAAGTTCCATTGATATTGCCCAGAAGGTCTGCCAGTGACATTCTGTTTCCGTCCCAGTCACTCCACAGAGAGAAAGCGTATACCTTCTGACCATCTTCATTTTCGGAATAAATTTCATGCATCTGCTTTAAAACATCCAGATAATCCTCAGAGGTCTTGATTTCCGGAGAACCGATCTGTTTATAAAGGTCATATCTCAGGTAAGGTCCCCAGTTCATGGATCCCTTTGTGGGCAGATTGTTTAAAATTCTGGTTCCTACGGAATAAGCCTTTCCCTGTCCGTCGCTGACATTGTCCGCATAGTAGTTGAGAGAGTTTTCTGCGTTTTCGTACAGGTTAGGCAGCAGATCCTTATAATCGTCATATGCCAGAAGCATCTTTCCTGCAACCGCATTTTCCACCAGCTTGTTGTCGTTAAATACCACGATATCCGGCAGTTCTCCGCTGGCCATCAGCGCCTGCAGCTTCTGCACGCCTTCGTTTCCGCTGGGCAGAATTTCCAGTTCAACGCCGACCTCTTCTCTTAAAATGTCAGCCCACCAGCCTTCTACAACGCCGGATGTGTTGGACGGCATGGAAAATACCTTTAATGTAACCACTTCCTGGCTGTCCGCAGCTTCCTCCGCTACATTTTCCGCCGGCTGCTCAGCCGCTGTCGCATCCGTCTGCGCTCCTGTTGTCTGGCTCTCTGCTGTCTGACTGCCGCATCCCGCAGCGATAAGTCCTGCTGTCAGTAAAAGTGCCATCGCTCTCTTAAATCTCATACCTTTTCCTCCTTTTATTTATGATAGTATCAAATTTGACACTTCATTTGCACTGTTTTTTTCCCGGTAAGCGCTTCACTTCTTACATCCGGCTGACTGCAGCCTGCATAGAAAATGAAATTCTTACCATCAAGTTTTCTCTGCCCCTCTTCATCCACCACTTCCAGCGCTCTCCTGTCCACAACAACAGAAAGCTTTTTGGTTTCACCGCCGTCAAGTTTAAAGGCCTTCATGCCGCAGAGACTGTAGTTTGGTACCGCATGAGGAGAATCCAGATTTTTCACATAAATCTGCAAAACATCTCCGGCTGCCCTGGGGCTGTCATTTTTCACCTGCGCCTCAATCAATACGGAACCGTCTTTTTGTATCTGACATGCAGCATCGCTGCAGTAAGTGTCTCCATAATTTAAGCCAAAGCCGAAGGGATAGAGCACCTCTTTTTCAACATAACGATAGGTTCTCCCCTTCATGCTGTAATCTTCAAAGGCCGGCAAATCTTCAATGGAATTGTAGAAGGTCACCGGAAGCTTGCCGGAAGGGGCGGCATTTCCAAAAAGGATGTCCGCTGCCGCTTTTCCGCCCAAAGCACCGGGATACCAGGCCTGCAGAATCGCATTCACATGGCTGTCGGCAAAGCGAAGATCCATGGAACTGCCCGCCATCATCACAAGCACTGTAGGTTTGTTCAGCTCTGCGATCTTTTCAAGCAGCACCTGCTGACACGCCGGCAGAGCCAGAGAGGTTTTATCGCCGGAGGCATAGGGATTATTGGGATCGCCTTCTTCCCCTTCCACATTCGCATCCAGTCCCAGACACAGCACCACCGCATCGCTGCGCTTAGCCACGCTGATCGCCTCACAGAGCCTGTCATTTTCCCAAACACCGTATTCCACGCTGGGCAGATACAGATGGCTTCCCACCGAATAGAGCACCCGGATATCTTTGCCGGCAGCTTCCCTGATGCCCTCCAGAACCGTAGTGTTATGGGAAGATGTTCCGAAATAATTTCCCCAGAGGGCTTCCCTGCTGTCCGCATTTGGTCCGATGACGCCGATGGTCTTTATGTTTTCTTTGGCCAGCGGCAGAATGCCGTCATTTTTTAACAGCACCATGCTTCTGACAGCAGCATCGTAAGAAAGCTTCAAATGCTCCTCACATTCCACCGCTTCGTAAGGAATGCCGTCATATTCCGTCTCTTCAAACATGCCCAGACGCATCTGTGTCATCAGCAGATGTTCTGCAGCCTCATCCACCTTTTCTTCTGAAAGAAGTCCTTTTTGTACCGCCCGCTGCACAGCCAGATATACATTGCCGCAGTTTAAATCACAGCCCGCATTCAGCGCCAGCGCAGCGGATTCTTCCTCCGTATTGGTCAGCTTATGGTTTCTGTGGATATCCGCAATCGCGCCGCAGTCGGAAACCACATACCCGTCAAAGCCCCATTTGCCCCGCAGAATATCCTTCAGCAGCGTTTGGCTGGCACAGCTGGCTTCGCCGTTTACCCGGTTATAGGCGCCCATGACACCTTCCGCTTTGGCCTCTTTGACACAGGCCTCAAAGGCAGGCAGGTAGGTTTCCCAAAGGTCTTTTTTGGAAACCACCGCATCGAAAGAATGTCTTTCCTTCTCCGGACCGCTGTGCACTGCAAAATGCTTCGCGCAGGCCGCTGTTTTTAAATGCTCCGAGTCGCCCTGCAGGCCTTTCACATAGGAAACGCCGAGCCGGGATGTCAGATAAGGATCCTCTCCAAAGGTCTCATGCCCTCTTCCCCAGCGGGGATCCCGGAAAATATTGATATTGGGACACCAGAAGGTAAGTCCCTTATACTGATCCCGATCACCCAGGCGAACGCTCTCGTGATACTTGGCGCGGCCTTCCGTTGCGATGGCATCCGCCACCTCATGAAGCAGTTCTTCATCAAAAGTGGCCGCCAGCCCGATCGCCTGCGGGAAGCTGGTTGCCGTTCCCGCACGTGCAACACCGTGCAGCGCTTCGTTCCACCAGTTGTATTCCGGAATGCCCAGCCTTTCAACTGCCTGAGCGCGATAGGTCAAAAGTCCCGCTTTTTCTTCCAGAGTCATCTGTGAAATCAGCTCTTTTACCCGCGCTCTCCCGATTTCTTCTTTTCTCATCGTAAGCTCCATCCTTTTCATTCTAATCTTTAGAAAGATGTTTTGAAAAAATCCCTGACACTCAGCCTTTCACTGCGCCGATCATGATGCCGCCCACAAAATATTTCTGAAAAAAGGGATATACAAACAGAATCGGGAATACCACGATCAGAGAAACCGTCATCTTGACTGCGGTAGGCGTTATCAACAGGGAAGGATCTACGGCAATGCCGCTGCTCAATGCGCTTCTCATGGTATTTGCCAGCGCGTTCGCTTCATTTAAGTACTGATACAGCATGAACTGCAGCGTATAATATTCGGAATCGCTCATCAAAAACAGGGTGTCCGTAAAAGAGTTCCACTGTCCCACCGCGGAAAATACCGCAATGGTTGCTACAATCGGCTTACATAATGGAAATACGATCTTCGTAAAAGTGACCAGATATCCGGCACCGTCCAGCTGTGCCGATTCCTCCAGAGACGCCGGCAGGCTTTCCACATAAGTCTTAAACAGGATCATGGAGAACGGGGACACAATGCCAGGAATGATATACGCCAGATAGTTATTTGTCAGCCCCAGATTTTTCATATTGATAAACCAGGGGATAATTCCGGCATTGAAATACATGGTAATGACTACAAACTTATACCAGAACTTTCTGTGCCAAAGCTCCTCTTTGCAAAGCGCATAACCCAAAAAAGAAGTTCCGACCACATTCAGAATCGTACCGAATACCGTTCTGCCAAGAGATACCAGTGCAGAATGCCCGAGTCCCTTGATCTCCAGCACATTTTTGTAATTTTCAAAATGAATCCCTTTTGGCAGCCATAAAATCATGCCCTTGGAAACAAGGCTGTTGTCACTGATCGTATTGATAAAGAGATAGTAAAACGGGAGCACGCATATCAGTGTGAACAAACCAAAGATCAGATAGTTAATGATTTGAAAAAGCGCTTCCCCTGCTGTTATGGATTTTCTTCGTTTCATGTCACCCTCCTGCCTAAAAAACGCTTTCTCCGCGAATCAGCTTTGACATCTTATTCGCAAAGAACAAAAGTGTAATGCTCACAACAGATTTCAGCATGCTGACCGCAGTGGCATAGGAATAATTGATGCCGGCCATACCCTGGTTGTAAACATAAAGGTCCAGGACCTCAATGCTTGATTTGTTCATCGCATTCTGGAAAACGAAGTACTGCTCCATGCCGTTGTTGATCAGATTGGCAATGGACAAAAGCAGCAGCACGAAGTAGGTAGGCAAAAGCCCCGGAATCGTCACATACCAGATTCGCTGCATCCGGCTTGCGCCGTCCACCTTGGCCGCCTCATACTGCTCACCGTCTATGCTGGCCATACATGCGATGTACATGATTGCGCTCCATCCCAGCGACTTCCAGGTCGCCCAGGCCCACATGGTCAGCCACACATGGTCGCCCGATGCCAGGAAATTGATTCCTTCATCGATGATTCCCCAGTTCATCAGCAGACGGTTCACAAAACCGTCATTGACAGAAAACATCGCATATGCCACGGAATATACCAAAACCCAGCTGATGAAGTTCGGAATGGTGGTCAGCGTCTGCACGCATTTCCGGAAGGGCATATTGCCGATTTCTCCTAGAAAGATGGCAAATATCATCGGGAGCGGAGAAGTCAGAATGCCTAAGAAACTCATGCCGAAGGTGTTCTTCATCACATTGATTAACTCTTCAAGCGCATATTTGTCCATCACCATCCGCTTAAAATTGCCGAATCCAACGAATTCACAGTCCAGCAGATCTCTGCCCGGTTTGTAATCGAAAAAAGCGTATATCCAACCGTACAATGGCAGGTAGGAAAAAATAAAAATCAGCAGCAATAATGGCAATATCATTAAAAACAGCCGAAATCCCCGTTGTCTATATAGCTCAGTAAATCTTTTCAAATCCATCACTCCTTTGTGCATCTTGTTGAGTCTATTTTACAAACGATATCCATTTTCGTAAATCCCGCCCATTTTACATTTGGTACCCCTTTTTTATCGGTTTGCAAAATTGCATCCTTTTCGTTTTGCCGCACCGCTTTCTGTGATATAATCAAGCCAGCAGGCTTTGCCTGCTGGCGCTACTTCTTAAAAAGCGCAGCTTTTTGAGAAGGTTCCCGTATGGCTTTGCCTGCTGGCGCTACTTCTTAAAAAGGAGGCATTCTTCATGAAAAAACAGGGGATTTTTTCATTCATCCGTCAGTACCGCTGGCGAAGCGTTTTTTTTAGATATCTTTCGGGCTTTTTCCTTATCATCCTCATCATTTTCATCCCGTATAATCTGTTGACCTATTCTTATATGGACTATGTTCAGGAGAAAGAAATTGCCTCTCAGTCCACCACGATTGCGCTCAAGTCCAGAGAAATTTTCGATCTGCTGACCTCGGAATTTTTCGTGGATTATCGATTTGCTGCCAATAATGCGCAGATTCAGAACTTTTTCAACCAGGATCAGCCCTCGGAAAGCACATATTCCACCTGTTTGAATCTGCTTTACGCCATGAGTCAGGATTCCGAAGTCATAGAAGAAACCTTCCTTTATGATCCGAAAGCGAATCATCTTCTCTCTTCTCTTTCTGGCGTTGCTGACCCGTCCAACTATAGCTGGACGCTCACATATTCCTCCACCAAACTTCCTTTCCTGATGTTTCCGCGAAAGGAACATTCAGATGATTTTAATTTCATCTACGTTTGTGCCGAGCTTTCTTTTCCCGGACAGTCATATCCCGGAGTTTTCGGCGCCAAGCTCAATTACTCGGAGTTTACGGACATTATTAACCGATCCTTTGAAGAAAAACCCGACCGCATTTTTATCGTCAGCGACATCGGCCTCATTTTGTACAGCGATACTCCCGAGCTGATCAATACGCTGATGTTCGAGCAGCCGGATCTGTACACCGCTTTCAACTCCGCCAAAGCGCTGGAGGGGAACAGTATTTTTTATGATGACATGGTCATTTCCGTTGCAAAGAGCAGCACCTCCAACCTGATGTTAATCTCTTATAACACAAGAGAACATCTGGTGAAGGATCTTTCCATTTTTTCCACGCTGCTTCTGATCAGCGCCATCGCAATCCTGGTTTTGTCTCTGAGCCTGGCTCTGTTCATATCCATGAGCCATTATCGTTCTGTCACAGCTGTCATGAATACACTGGATGACCCTGAAAAACTGAGCAGAACAAGCAATCAGATGCTGAGTGAGTTTTTCTATATTTCTCACACAATTTCTGATATTTCTCAGAAAAATACCACCATCAGCAATGAACTGGATGAAAAGATCATCGCTCTCAAGAAATCACAGATTGCGGCGCTCCAGGCCCAGATCAATCCGCACTTTCTGTTCAATACCCTGCAGCTGATCAATTTCAGCATATTAAAGGAAATGAAGCGAGATACAATCGCTGCCAAACTCATTTCCCAGCTTTCCGATCTGCTGCATTACTCCTATGATACCGAGCACTATGCAATCTCTGTGGAACAGGAACTGAAATATACTTTGAAATATCTGGATATTCAGAAAGTCCGTTATAAGAACCGCCTGCAGGTTATTACCGATATCGATGAATCATGTCTGGAATTTCAGACGCTGAAGCTGATTCTTCAGCCTCTCATTGAAAACAGCATCATTCACGGACTGAAGGGGAAGCCGGATGACTGGCAGATCTGCCTGCGCTGCCGACTGGAAAATGGTTTTCTCGTATTTGAAATCTCCGATAATGGAAACGGTATTGCTCCGGAAAATCTTTCCAAACTAAATACCGCCATTCGTCAGCTGAGAAATGAAACCTCTGACAGCATCGGGATCATCAATATCGCGCAGCGTCTGAAGCTGGTTTTTGGAAATCAGGCATCCATGCAGATGGAATCGGTGCCCGGACGGGGTACTACCGTGATTCTAAAGCACAAAGCTTCACAGTTGTCCTAAACAGTTAAAAGGCGTGACCCTTTTTATATCAGTCACGCCTTTATACTTCACTGTTTCTATACCATATTGTTGATCTGTATCATGCAGCTGTCATAGTCACCATGCAGCTGTATTTTAATCCCGACTTCCATCAGATAAGCCCCGCTCTTTTCCAGTACGCGGCCCTGACAGTTTACACGATAAGTGCCGTCTGCCCTCAGCCCGCGCAGCTTCACGCAGTAAGGATTTTTTCCGTAACGGCCGGCAGGCAGGAATGCAAAAACAACGCCTTCCGCTCCCCGCAGATATTCCACTGCCTGAATACCGTCTGTTTCAAAAGATTTGAGTCGGTAAAGTTCTCCGAACTGGACTGTCATACGGATTTTTTTATAAACCGTGATCTGCTCCTTTAAAAGCTCCAGTTCCTCCCGGCGAAGCGCATTTAAGTTGCACCCGATGCCGAGGCTGCCGCACATGGCAGCATGCAGCGCAAATCGAAGCGAAACTTTTCGTTCCTCTGGGCTGTCCGTCACCCAGGCGCGCATGTATTTTGCAGGATATAACAGGCTGTAGCTTTCCTGTATGGAAAGACGGTCCAGAGGATCCGTATTGTCGCTGGTCCAGTATTCATCAAAATAAGTCATGGCGCCCAGATCCGCTCTTCCGCCGCCGGAAGCGCAGGCTTCGATTTCCACATCCGGATGCCTTTCGCGAAGCGTTTTCACCACCCGATAGAAATTCAGCATATGGGTGTGCCACATCATTTTATGTTCGGCGCTGTGCTTTCCGTAAACGCCGTTTTCTCCGATGGCCCGGTTCATGTCCCATTTCAGGTATCTGATATCATGGTCGGAAAGCAATTTGTCAAGCATTCCGATCATCCAGCTGACCACTTCTTCCTTCGTCAGATCCAACACATACTGATTGCGGCCCTTTAACACGCTGCGGTTGGGAAAGCGGTAAATCCAGTCAGGATGTTCACGATACAGTCTGCTGTTTTCGTTGACCATCTCCGGCTCAATCCAGAGTCCGAATTCCATGCCCAGACTTTTCACATGATCGATCAGCTCATTTAGGCCGTTGGGGAATTTGTCCGGATCCGGCGTCCAGTCGCCCAGCGCTCTTGTATCATCCTTTCGTCCCAGAAACCAGCCGTCATCCACCACAAAAAGCTCCACGCCGATGGATGCCGCCTTTTCGGCCAATTTTTTCTGTTCCTCGCAGCGCACATCAAAATATGTGGCATACCAGGAATTGTATAACACCTTCAAAGGCTGATCCGCCAGCTTCTTCGGCATCAGATATCTGTGTTGTATCCGATGCAGTCTTTGGGACATGCCGGTGAATCCCTCCGCACTGTAGCCGGCATACACAGCAGGTGTTTCCAGACTCTCTCCGGGCTTTAAAACCCAGGAAAAATCCGTATCATTGATGCCGATCACCACATTTGTCCAGTCATAGGGAGTGGCCTCCACCGTCACCTTGAAATTGCCGGAATATGCCAGAAGGCCGAAATAGACCTCTCCTTTTTCCTCATCGGCTTCTCTGTGCAGAATAAAGCAGGGATTGGCCACATGGGCAGTGCTGCCGCGCATGCTCTCATAGACTTTTTTTCCGCCCCTGACAGAGTCTTCCTGTCTGAAAAATTCCTTGGCCCAGGTGCCGTTAAACTGAATGCTCCTATAATCACAGCCGGCCAGTCCAAACTGCGCGGAGGCACATTTTTCCAGCACGATATCTTCCGTACCGAAATTTTCCACCACCGTATGGCGGCGAATGATGTCTTCCGCTTCATAGACCTGATAGATCAGACGCACTCTGCAGGGATAAAAAACATCTTCCAGAATCAGCTCCAGACGATTTTCGTCCGCTTCGTACCCTGTCAGCCGATAGCGAAAATCCTTTGTCCCGTCACAAAATTCCAGCTTCAGGGCAGTCTCCTTATAGCGCATGCCGCCAAAGGGCGCATATTCCTCCATCGTCTGATCTACATGCAGATGATAGCTGTTTTCACTTCTCTGTGTCGTTTCATCAAAATCGGCAATGCAGTCGATCCGTTTTCCCCAGTACACATGGGAAAGCAGACCGTTCTCATCCTTTTTTAGGAGATAGGAATTATTTTTCGTCTGCAGCGCAAAAATTTTGTCCTGATATATGTTGATTGCCATCTTTTTTCTCCCTTTTACGATCGGGGCCGCAAAGATATTCGTGATGCCAAATCAAAAGCCCCGTACAATTACCGGATGTCAAATACGCTTCTTACACGCAGATTTTCCGGTTTTCCTTTTATCACTTTCAGTCTTCTGCTTCCCGGATTCATATCAAAATAGTTATCCTCTAAAAGCATGGTGTCATCCCCGTTTAAAATTTCCACACTCTTGGCATAAGCGCTTGCGGTCACAAGAACTTCATCCCCGCTGACCGCTTCCACACGAAGCTTCGGATCTGCAAAGTTAAAATGCTTGGGCGCAGAGAATAAAATCGTGCCCGCAGAAACCACGCATCCGTCCGCTTCCATTTCATAGGAAACATAATCGCGGTAAGTATCCGCATGCTGCATGGATACCCGGTCAAGCCAGCAGGAGGACAGGGCTTTTACATGCACTGCTTCACTTGCGCTTTCTTTTACGGCACCGGATGCATCACGCAGCTGCCAGGTGACTGTCACATCCCTGTCCTCCATGGTTTCATTGGAAACGCACAGCCGGATGGACTTTTTCAGCTCATAGGGCTCCGCATTGACATTGGGGTCCTGGGTCAGAATGCTCTCTTCATCACAGGAAAGCATAAGCGGCGCAAAGAAGCGCTTGGAATAGTACTGAACCGCTTTCCAGCGTCCTTCATAGTCGATCATGGACCAGCTCGCTGTGGGCCAGCAGTCATTTAACTGCCAGATGACGGTTCCCATGCATCTGCCGCGGTTTCTGCGGAAATGTTCCACGCCGTAGCGCATCGCTTCCGCCTGCATCAGCTGGGACGCGTACAGCAGGGTTCCGAAATCGGAAGGATACAAAAAAGTCTGTCCCATATAGTTCATCATCTTGCCGTTGCAGGAATTATTTCTCTGATGCTTTTCCATCACATAGGAGAAAATATTGCGGTCAGCAGGTTCTGTAAAGGTCTTTACCGTTTCCAGACAGGGGAAGGACTGGAAGCCGAACTCGGAAAGGTAGCGGAAATAGAACTTTCTAAATTCCGTGATCGGCTTGTTTCCGTGCCACACATCCCAGTAATGCACATCGCCCCGGTTCTCATCATTGGGCGCATCAAAGCCGCCGCCCGAAGAAGGGCTGGCAGGCCAGTAATAGGTGTTCGGATCATATTCCTTCAATATCGTCGGAAGGATGTATTCATACATCTTGAAATAGTCGGAGAACTGGCTGGGCTTTAAGCACCATCCCGCTGCATTATCCTCTAAAAACAGTTCCATTTCATTGTTGCCGCACCACAGTGCCAGGCTGGCATGATGACGGATTCTCTTGATGTTATCAATAAATTCTGCCCGGATGCTCTGTTCAAATTCCGGGGTCAGGTCATAGACACTGCAGGCGAACATGAAATCCTGCCATACCAAAAGCCCCAGCTCGTCGCAGGCATCATAAAAAGCATCGGAGGGATAATGACCGCCGCCCCACACGCGCACACAGTTATGATGCGCATTTTTCGCCTGTAAAAGCAGATTGTAGGTTCTTTCGGGCGTCACTCTGGGCAGCACGTTATCTTCCGGTATGTAGTCCGCACCCATGGCAAAAATGCGCACGCCGTTTACCTCATGGCAGAAGCATTCGCCCCATTCATCCTTTTCCCGAACGATGGTCACAGTGCGAAGGCCGATCTTTTTCTCCCACACATCCAGAATCTCGCCGTCCTTGTACAGTTCCACACGCACGCTGTAAAGAGGCTGTGCTCCAAAACCGTTGGGCCACCAGAGCTGCGGATTTTCAATCACAGCTTCCACAGCGTTTTTCAGCTCTGTCCGGCTGCCATCGGGCGCAGTGATCACAGTGTTTAAAGAAAAACCTTCCGCCAGCAGTTCCAAAGCTTCCGGCTCCATACCGCCGACCCTGCAAAGCTCCTTTTTGCCGAAAATTTCCGCCCAGGCAGCGATCGTCAGCTTCACCTTTTTGGCTTCATGCACCTGTGTGATATAAACATTGTCCAGACGCCCATGGTCTGCCCCCATGAGCACCACGTCTCTCCAGATTCCCGCATCAGGAAGGCGCGGGCCCCAGTCCCATCCATACATACAGTGGGCCTTTCTCAGATAGGGACTTCCCTTCATGGCATCCACACTGCCCACAATCAGGGGATCCTTTTCATATAAATCATAAATGTAGTTCACCGGAGAAGTGAGCACGATGCGCAGTTCATTTTCTTCGGGTTCTAAAAGCTCCTTCACCCGATATTCCCAGATCCGGTGCATATTGTCAACCCGACCCAGATAAGTGCCGTTTAGCCAGATATCTCCCACGGTATCAATGCCGTCAAAATGCAGGATCACCTGCTCTTTTTTTAACAGGCTTTCGGGCACCGCAAATACGGTACGGTATTCGAAGTCCTTTTTCATCAGTTCCAGCGCCTTTAACTCGTTGGCACGGTAAAAAGGATCTTCCATTTTTCCATTGTTCAAATAGTCCTGATAAACGCTGCCGGGCACCGTTGCCGGAATAAATTCGGTTTCCGCAGTGTCCCGCATGCTCCAGTTTTCATGTAATCTGATCTGTTCCATAATGCCTCCATCTTTTTTGTCAGCTGTAATTTTTCTTTGTCACTCTGATTATATCGGCCTCAAAAAAGGAAGAAAATAGCCCCAGGAAACATAACCATCCTATTCGAAAGAAACTATAAAAATTGAAACTCCCGTAACAGCCCGGCATCTCCATCTTGCTTACAGCATATTCCGGTAAACTCTGCACATCATGTGTGAGGGTTCGATTTCGGTCGCTTTCTGCAGAAATTCAGCCGCTTTTTCCTTTTCTCCCATACCGAGATTACCAAGCGCCATCAGATAGTAGCAATGGGCTCTGTTTCTCATCGTATAGTCCTCATCAAAGATTAAAAATTCCGGCAATGAAACCGCAAAGTACTCAATTTTCACCTGATCCTCAAGATGCTGTTCTCCATAATCGATCAGGCGGTAAAAGCGGGATTTGGCTTCTCTCACTTTTCCAAGCTTCAAAAACGCCAGGCCCTGATACATGATCATATCGGCGGGCTGATCGTTATAATACATGGCCCCGGCGGGCTCATCCGTTCCGATGGTTGCACTTTCAAAAAAGTGTTTGGCCTCATCCAATCTTCCCTGGGCCTCCATTGACAGGCCAAGATGATAGTATAAATGATTGTCTTTCGTGCCTTCCAGTTTTCCCTCGCCCAGATTTTCGGGATATACAAGGGCTTTTTTCAGCAACTCTTCCGCTTCCGCAAAATTTCCCGCTTTCTGCGCCTTTTTCGCCATTTCCAGAAGGGCGATCGTATACTGCGCGGTGATCTTTCCTTCGCCGCCCTCCCAGGGATGGAACTGATGATTCATGATGCAGGCATAGGCTTTTTCATGATTGCCTGTCAGATTCACCAGGGTGATGTATTCGATGTAAAGATCATCCCGGCCGTCGATCAGCTCTTTGTGCGCTTCATAATTTTTTAATCTTTGCTCAAATGTCCAGCCAAGCTTTTTATATAACTGATCCAGCTCCAGAAAAATGCGCACATCCGAAGGATTTAATTCAAAAGCCTTTTCCATGGAAGCCTTTGCACGGGCTGCATCTTTTAATTTGTTATAGTAAGCCAGGGACAGATTTCTGTGTACGGTAGGAAAATCAGGGTCTTCCTCAGCCGATGCTTCCCAGAGTGCCACGGATTCTTCCCACTGCAGCTTGTCATAAAACAGGTTGCCCAGATAATATCCGGCTTTTGCCCGACATCCGTTTCCAATCGCAAAGCGCAATACCCCGATATCCTCCAGCTTGTTGGGGAAACAGTAATCCGGCGCGCAGCTTTCCGCGGTCTGCAAAAGCTTTGTCACATCTTCCCCCAATTTGTTTCTATAATATGCCTCATAGTAATACAAAAGCGGATACTCTTTGCTGCACTGCAAAAGCACTCCGATGGCTTCCTCATAAGCGCCTGCTTCCGCATAATCTCTCGCCGTCATCAGATAATTTTCATGGAAATTGCGCATCTTTTCATTCAGCGCGAAACGTTCTGACGCATCGTTTCCATCAAGCAGCACGGCTTCATTTCCGGACACGAAATCAAAGGGATCCAGCGCCAGATTTTCCCGGGTCCAGCATTTTGCTGCTTCCGTTTTTCCCAGTTTTCTCAAAAGATAGGCTTTTAAGCCTCTCGCCTTGATGTTATGGGCATTCTTCACCAGAGCCTTCTCCACATGCCGGTAAGCCTTTTCAAACTTTTTGTATTTCGCATCGATGGCAGCCAGATAATAAAAGGACATCTCCTGCTGCTCACTGCTCCAGGTCGCTTTGTAAAAGGCGTCATAAGCTTCCTGATCTTTTTCCTGATAAAACAGCGTCAGACCCAGCAGATAATAGCTTTCGCTGTTATAGGGATTGGGATTTCTCTCGATCAGGCGTTCCAGGGCTTTCCGAAAATATTTTTCCGCTTTTTCAAACTGCCCTCTTCTCATCAGAAGCAGACCGTATGCATTATTGATCCGGATATCGCCGGGATCTCTCTTTAAGCCTTCCAGATAATAGGGATCGGGCTGATAAGTGGCATGGCGGTACTGTTCGATATGCTGGCCGGTCAGATACAGCTCCTCATTGTACATGATCTCTTCCGGCGCCTTTGCCGCCTTTGCAGGCTCCGGCAATTGAGCGATTCCTGCCGCTTCCGGCTGATATTCCACCAGACATCTTCCCTCCGCATAGACGGCCAGATGGAGGTCTTCTTCTTTGATATCCGTCAGCGCCAGAACCGTTTCATAAATATCCACAGGTGAGATTTTCGCATTCACATCCAGCACTTTCCGGCCCTTTGCGGTCAGCACGATGTTGGCATTTTCATAAACGCCGGTGGCATAGACGATGACCTTCGCAGCTTTTTTGTCATAAGAAAGATGAACCACCGCTTCCGTGGTGGCATTTTTTACCTGTCCCACGCCCTTATAAGGCATAAAATACTGCTGAAAGGTTTTCTCCTCAAAGGGTTTTAACCAGGTAAAGTCCGGCTGATTGTCCGTAAATACCCCCGTCATCAGTTCCACGTAGGGACCGTCTTCATCCGTCAGATTGCGGTCCCAGGCGAAGCCGAAATCGCCGCAGCCCCAGGTCCACTGCTTTTTGCCGGGTGAAATGTGATGGTCCGCCACATGCAGGATTCCTGCCTCTTTTCCGTAATCGTAGCCGCCCACGAAATCATATTTTGACTTTTCCGCCATATAAGAGGTGGGAACCGGAATGTTTTTATAGCGGGAAATATCCACACCTTCGCTGTAATCTTTCTTATAATATACCCCGGTGGCGATGGGGAACCTGGATACATCGCGTTTGCCGTGATCCATCACCGCATGCACATCCGGCGGAAAGACCGATTGGGTATTTTCATTCACCGCAACCGCAGGATTTGCCCACCATAAAAAGGTCTGGGGCATGGACGTGCGGTTATACAGCTGTCCGGTGATTTCGATGTAAGCTTTGCCCGGATACAGCGTGAACTTTGCGATTCCCTTGGTTCCATACATCTGATCCACGTCATGGCAGAGCAGGGATTTGCTGCCGTCCCCATTTTCTGCAATTTCATAATCCACCGGCATAAATGTGGTCGGCCTGTGATGCTGGGGCCAGTTAAATTCAATGCCTCCGCTGATCCACGGACCGCACAGACCCACCAGCGCCGGCTTGATCACCTGATTGTAATAAACAAAGTCATATCCGTTTGTCTTGTCATAGGCCCGCTGGATTCTGCCGCCCAATTCCGGCAGCACCATGACTTTCAGATACTCATTTTCCATGTACACCGCGGTATATTCCTTGTCCGTCTTTTCCCCGCTGATTTTCTCAATGGTGGGATAAGGATAGACCTTGCCGCTGCTGCCCTGATAAACACGCTTGTCCAGAAAAATCGGATTTTTTTCCGCTTCTCCCACTTCATAGGTGGGGATGATTGTTTTTTCCACCCAGATGTTTACATTCCCCATAAATACCTCCTGAAAAACTGATGTTTTCGATTGCCTTCTGCGTTCAATATACAGGCATTTGGGGCAGAACACATTATGCAGATTTGCTCAGTCGTTTATATTTTTTGCTCTTGTTCTTTTAAGAAAATTTGTCTATTATATTGGAAAAGAATGTAGATTAGAGAGGTGCTTCTTTTGAAATCCTGCGAAAAATTTGTTGCTGAATCATCGGACTATTTCATCTATTCCCCCAGCAAAAGTGCGCTCGAAATGTTTTTTTATCCGCTGCAGTGCGGGCATTTCATTTATGAGCCGGGTTATTTTCTGCATCGGGAGTCCTATGACAGTTTTCTTCTGATGTATATCCAAAACGGAGAACTTACCATGGAATTCGATGATGCCGTTTCCTGCGCCCGCCAGGGTCATTTCGTGCTCCTGGACTGCTATAAGAGCCACTCCTACTATTCCGATTCCGGCTGCGAATGTCTCTGGTGCCATTTCGACGGCCCCTTGGCCCGTTCCTGGTTTGAAAATATCCTTTCCCATTCCGGCAGCATTTTTTCCCTGCAGGAGCCATATGGCACAATCAATAAGCTGCAGTCTGTCTTTGATATTTTTTGCTCAGGACATCCGGTTCGGGAACCTCTGATGTCAAAGCTTCTGACCGATATTCTGACCGCCTTCATGCTGCAGACACCGCAGAACGAAAAATCCCATAATTATGTCAGCATGGCGGAGGAAACCATCACCTATATCAACGAGCATTTCCGGGAAGACATCACTGTGGAAATGCTGGCAGACAGAGTCGGCCTAAGCCAGTATCATTTCATCCGGACCTTCAAAAAGGAAACCGGATACACGCCCCACGAATACATCGTCAACACCCGGATTGCCACTGCGAAATATCTGCTGAAAAACACCAGGCTGTCCGTCAAAAACATCTGCTTTGATTCGGGCTTTTCCTGCGAAAGTGTATTCTGCTCCGCTTTTAAACGCCATCAGGCTATGACGCCGGCCCAGTATCGGGCGCTGATGGAGGAGTGATGCATTGCTTTTCCGGTTCGTTTTACACTTAGTGTATTCACCAATATAGTCAGGATGGGCGTGGGACTAAATAAATACTCCCCACGCCCACTCCGCATCTCTCACAACACGACCAAAGATAAAAACGATTTCCAACTTACCGCAAGGAAATCGAAACTTCAAATTCCATCACATCACCGGCGCCCAGGACCGGCAGCTTTCCGTTCTCCCTGGCCTTGCTGACGCTGTCATAAAATCCGCTGGAAGGTTCCACGGCCAGGTTATAATCGCCGCAAAATCCGCCTGCTGTGATCCACACGCCCAGATAGGGAAGTGCCTGTGCATCATAGCTAAGCTTACAGCTCACCTGCTGCTTCGGATAGAAAATTTCGCAAATTCCGTTCTTTACCGCCTCTTCTCCGTAAAACTTCACCATGCTTAAGCTTTCGGCTTTCGGCACCTTTTCAAAATCGTAAACCGGATTCTGCTTCGGATAAACAGTTCCCACGTCTCCAAGGCAGCTGTCTGCCAGCACATTGCGAAAATGCGTGATTTCTTTCGGCAGTGTCAGCACCATATCTTCCTCATAATGCAAAAGTCCATGCCAGGTCCACAGGCAGGGAAGCTCATGATTTCCAAAATTGACAATCCGGTACTTCATCCGAAGCCTGTCCTCTTCCAGCACCAGCGTTTTTTCGTATTCGAAGGAAAACGCCTCGCTTTTCATCGAAAGAGTCACTTCATGGGGTTTTTGTTTCACTGCCGTCAGCGAACTTTTCCAGATTTCTCCATGGTCCGGAAAATCAAATGTTTTCCCCTTCCAGTGCAGAATTTCACTGTCAATATTCGGAAAGGTGTCATCCATTCCATAGGCATAATCAGAAAAGCGCATTTCTTTATCAGGACTGCTTTTCATTTCACGCTCCGGTTGGGCAGCCAGTTCAAACGCCTTGTCTTTTTGAAAAAAGGAGATGATTTTTCCTCCCAGCCCGGGCAGCAGTTCAATTTTTAAAACATCATTTTCCAGAATTACTGTTTTCATTTTGCGATTCCTTTTCTGAATCAGAATTCATCATGCTGTCTTTCTCAGCCAATCTCAATCGTCCATGTATTTTCATAGACCTTACCGCCCTCAAGCGCAATCAGGTCCTCTTTTTTGGCCAGATCTTCGATCACATCCTGTCTGGAAGGCAAAGAAGACCAGGGCTCGATGCAGACATAGGGTGCATCGGTGCAGGGCATATGCCAGATGCCAAGATAGTCCATTTCGGGATATTCCACCTTCACATAGCGATCGGATTTGTCGGACTTTAAGGTCACACTCTTTGCCATATCACGAAGCACGATGGCATCCTCATCGAACAGGTTGTGGTTCATCAGAATCTTTCCGCCTTCGGAAAGCGCATATTCTTTGTCTTCCCCATTTAAGAAGCAGGTCTCGGTAAAGCCTACCCGAACCGGATTTTCAGCTTTGTCAAATTCAAGATAGTAATCTTCAAATTTCAAACCCTTTTCCATCGGCACGTTGAAGCCCGGATGTCCGCCCACACCGAAATACATCACGCCGTCGCTGCGGTTTTCCACTTCGTATTTCACCAGCAGCTTATTTTGGCCCAGGCTAAAGTCCACGCGAAAAGCAAATGCGTAGGGATACATTTTTCCAGTCTCTTCGCTGTCAGTCAGTTCAAAAACAATATGGTCTTTTTCCTGTTTGGCAACGCTAAACGTGGAATAATTTGCGAATCCGTGAATGGTCATTTCATAGGTTTTACCGTCCAGAACGTATTTTCCCTCTGTCAGACGGGCAATGTAGGGAAACAGGTTCATGGCGCGGTCCGCCCAGTAGGTTTCGTCTCCCTGCCAGAGATATTCGTTTCCGTCCCTGGTCTGAATCGACCAGAGTTCTGCACCTCTGTCTGAAATCTGCACTTTTAATGCTTCGTTTTCAATTGTGTAAATCATGAGATCCTCCTTATATATTTTTAATTATTTCAAATAGATTTCCTGTTCCAGGGCGAAGGAATAGATGATCTTTTCCTTCACCTTTTTTCCGCACAGCTGCTCCAGCGCCTGCGCATAATAATCCAGCTGTATCTGATAACGGCGAACCAGTTCCCAAGGCTCTTTCACCGCATCCGTTTTATAATCGGCCAGCACCAGTTCACCGTCCTCTTCAAAGAAAACGTCAATGATTCCCTGAATCAGAACCGTTTCTGATTCAGGCAGATTGGGCTTTAACTGACTGGCGCAAATTCCAAGCACAAAGGGCTGCTCTTTGCGCAGCAGTCCATCCACAGCGGAAAGATGCATCCTGTGCGCAAGCTTCGTTCCAAGAAAGGAAGCGATCTTCCAGGGACGAATGACGGCCCCGTATTCTGCAGTCAATTCACCGGTCCTTTGCTTTTCTTCCATGACATTCTGCACATACTGCCGATTCCATGCAGTCTCATCACTTTCAAAGGGCCAAAGCTGCAGCAGCCTGTGATAAGCGCTGCCCCGGGCCGATCCGGTCACTTCCTCTTCCTGTTCTCTCACAAAGCGCGGCAAATAGGGAATGATTTCCGGTTCCGCAAAAAGCTCGGCACCAGGCTCAAGCTCCTCCTGCATACCTGCTTTTTTCAATTCGGAAACCGTGGTCTTTACAAAGAGGTCCTTTAAATTTTCGTGAAGGTAAGGACTGTTCATGCGCCTGAGCAGTTTCAGACGAATTTCGTCCTGTTTCGTCATCGGCTCCGCTTCTTCGTCCGACTTCTTACGCTTTTGGCTGCCGTCTTTTATCAGCTGCTGCAATGCCTGCTTTGTATGCAGTCCCTCAGCAGTTCTGGAAAGCTCTTCCTGTAAAAAATCGCTGGTGTCCATGCATGTCACCGCCCGTCCCGCTGCCTGCCAGGCAGGCAGTACGATATCATAAAAGCTTGTGGTTTCCAGCAGGCGAACCGGCGAGATCGCCAAAAGCTGCTTTTTTTCGACTGCTAAAGCGTCCTGTCGGGGCCCTTTGTCCGGCCTGCAGCATGCGGTAAGAATCAGCTTTTCCTCCGCTCTGGTCATGGCCACGTAAAGAACACGGAGTTCTTCGCCCAGACTGTCTGCCACCAGCTTCTGCGCCAGCACACTCTTTTTTAAGGTGCCCTTTTTTGTTCTGGCAACCGGGTCCAGGCAGTCTGTCGCAAGTCCCAGATCCATATCCATGATCACCGGCTGTACCGCATCCTGCCGATTAAAGCGTTTGGACAAGCCGGCCACAAAGCAGATCGGAAATTCCAGACCTTTGCTTTTATGTATGCTCATGATACGCACCACATCCGCATTCTCATCTTCCATTCCCGCTTCACCGTAATCCACATCATATTTTTCCAGCTGCTCAATATAACGAATGAAATGAAACAATCCGGTATAGCTGGTTTTCTCATAGCTTTCCGCCTTTGCCAGCAGCATTTCCACGTTGGTTTTCCGCTGGCTACCGCCGGGCATGGCGCTGACAGTATACAGATATCCGGTTTCTTCCAGAAACTTTTCCATCAGGCTGTGGATTGGCAGGTAAACTGCATATTCCCGAAACCGTCCGATCAGTTCCGCAAACTGCTGACATTTTTTTGACAGGCCGGCTTCCTCTTTCGACGCCATGGATTTCATACACTCATAAAGACTGCGTTTTTGGGTCTCATCCGCCGTGCGCAGCAGAGCAATCTCTTCATCTGAAAAATTACCGATCACCGAATGGAGCACGCCAAACAGGGGAATATCCTGCAGCGGATTATCCAGCACCCGCAGAAAATTCAGCACATTCTGAATCTCCTGCGCCGCAAAATAGCCGGTTTTGGAGGTCACATGCACCGGAATCTGGGATTTTTGCAAAACATTTTTAAATTCCTCATCCCAGCCTGACGTGGTACGAAGCAAAATCACCATATCTTTGTATTGGGCCGGCCGCAGCTCTCCCGTTTCCTTGTCCCTGACCGGGAATTTTCCCACCAGCTGATGCATGCGCTCCGCAATCATTCTGGCCTCTCTGACCCGGTCATTTTCTTCGTCCCGATCAGAAAGTGCGATGAGAAATTCCGGTTCATAGACGGACTGCTGCATATCTCTTTTTTGTTTAGCCATCGGGACATCATTCTGATCTGCTGCGCCTGTCTCCTCTTCCATAAGCGGTTCCGGAAACTGCGCCGCCGGATAGAGTGCTGCGTCCGTATCATACTCCACGCCGCCGAGCTCTCTGTGCATGATCTGATAAAACACATCGTTGACGCAGTCCGTCACCTCATGACGGCTTCGGAAATTCCGCTTTAAGTCCACACGGACACAGTCGCCGTCTTCTTTTGTATAGGTATCGAATTTTTCCATGAAAAGTTCGGGCCTGGCCAGGCGGAATTTGTAAATACTCTGCTTCACATCTCCTACCATGAAACGGTTATAAACCCCTTCTTCTTCTCCCGAAATGCTCTGCAGCAAAAATTCCTGTACCAGATTGGAGTCCTGATATTCATCAATCAGAATCTCTTTGAAATACTCCCGATACTCCTGGGCGGTCCGGGTGGGCTTGCCATCCTCTCCGATCAGAATCTGCAGTGCCATGTGCTCCATGTCATGGAAATCCAGCAGATTTTTTTCCCGCTTTCTGCAGTCCAGCTTTTCCTTGAAAGCAAGGGTCAAATCCACCAGCGTCTGCAGCGCTGCCGATGCCTTGTGCATGTCCTGCACCTGATTTTCCATCGAAGCGCTCAGATACTCCTGCTTTAACCCACTGAGCATGCCCTTGACACGTTCCCGCTCCTTTTTGGCCTGTTCTCTCTTTTCCACAGACACGGAGAGATCCTTTTTGGTGCTCAGCTTTGCAAAGGACAGTGTTTCAAGTCTCTGAGAAAGGCTGTCAAGATCGCTTGCGTTTCTGCACAATCCCTCAATCAGCTCCCGATCTGCTTCCAGCGCGGCAGCGTACATGTGAGGGCCGTCAGGCTGTTCGCACAGTTTCAGCGTTTCCAGATTCTGCTGCCGGCATTCTTTTAACGTTTCGTCAACGCTCTTTTTCAGTTCCCCGTACCAGGGCTGCTGCTCCAATTCCGAAACATCCACCACTGCATAGTCCTCCCGATGGTCAAGCAGCCAGCGTTCGGGCCAGGGATAACTCATGGCAAACTCATAAAGCTTAAGAATCAGTTCCTCCAGCCGCGCTTCCAAACCGCCGGGCGTAAAGCATTCCACGCAGTGTAAAAATTCAGGGGTCTTTCGTGCAAATTCCTCTTCCAGAAGCGCCTTTAACACATCCCTGCGCATCAGCTTCATCTCACCGTCATCGGCGGTACAAAAATCCGGATCCAGTCCGATATCGTTGAAATGATTTTTGATCAGCTGCAGGCAAAAACTGTCTATGGTGGTGATCTGCGCGTTATGCACCAGCGTCAGCTGCCGCTGCAGATGCCCGTTGTCGGGATCCTCTTCTGCTTTTCTGGAAAGTGCTGCTGACAAACGTTCCCTCATCTGAGCCGCCGCCGCATTGGTAAAGGTCACCACCAAAAGCCGGTCGATGTCGCAGCCTGCTGCCGGGTCGCTCACCCGCTGCACAATTCTTTCCACAAGCACCGCCGTTTTTCCGGATCCGGCCGCTGCAGATACTAAAATATTGCAGTTTCTTAAATCGATCACCCGCTGCTGCTCAGGTGTGAATTTCATCCCCATGGGCCGTCTCCTTTCTGATACGCAAAAGCGCTTCGTCATCCTTCAAATTTTCCAGCTCGCGAAGCACGTAACCATCGATTTTTTTATCAAAACCACAGACCTTTTTATAAGGACAATAATCACAGGCGCTTCTGTTTGCCTGCGCATAAGGATCCAGCGTAATTTTTCCCTCCAAAATGCTGCGCCCTGCGGCCCGGATTTTCCGATTCACATACTCGGAAACCGCATAAAAATCGCCTTCTGATAAAACGCCGGATCTTGCTGAAAAACTGCCGTCCTTTTTGCGTTCCAGCGGCACTACATCGGATTTGTCAGAAAATGTGCTGTCCAGTCCCTGCACCACCGCTTCATCTGCATTCACCACACCGGTAGTTCTGAGCGCTTTTAAAATCTGCCTGTTGATCTCCTCGGGACTGCTCTCTGTTTCCAGCTCGATGACAGGATCCTGCACCCGATAATAAAGCATAGCCGCAGGTACCACCTGTTTTTGGGGGTGCTTTTTGGAGGCGATTTCCATGGCCGCATTCAGATACACCACCAGCTGCAGCTGCAGTCCGTAATACAGCGCTGCCAGCGAAAAGTCCCGACTGCCGGACTTGTAATCCACCACTTTTACATAGACATGCTCTGCATCTTCCTTGATATCCATACGGTCAATTCTGCCCCGCAGGCGCATTTTTTCCCTGTCTGTCAGCGCGATATTGACCGATTCCAGTTCTTCCAGCACGGAAAAAGACACCTCAAACTGCTCCGGTACAAAGCTGCCCTTTTTGAGCTGATACTGCATGGCGGCCACGGTTCGTTTCATAATGCGCTTGATCCGTGTGATCATGTAGGCGTTGCGGGCACTGTCATACAGCACCGTATTATTGTAAGTTACGGTATAGGCATCCACCGACTCCTCCACAATTCGTTCGCCCTCTTCTTTGGAAAAATCAAACCAGGTATAGCCGTTTTCTTTTAATTTATCCGCAAAAATTTCCAACACGCCATGGAAAATATTCCCCAGGTCGACCGCTTCAAAGGAATACTCATCCTGCTGCTTCAGATTCAGTCCATACCGCAGAAAATGAGAATAGGCACAGGCCGCAAACTGCTCCAGCCGGCTGATGCTGCCGGAAAGCGTCTGCCCATACAAAGCCGCTGCCACCGCCCTGCCCAGACGGGATTCCTCATAATGTAAAAAGGCGGTATCGGTCAGCTGCCCGGTCCAAAGTCTGTGCACATCACTCTCCCCATACAGTTGATACAGGGTAAAAAAGGAAGCTTCTTCTTCCTTCGCAAGCGTCCCGTCCGCATAGCTGCGCAGCCCGGCCGTCAGATATTCCTTTCCGTCTGCAAAAGACTGAATCTTTGACAGCACCGGCTTTTTTTCCGGCTGCTCAATATTCATTGCCGGAAACAGCCGTTTTAGCTGTCCGATCAGGAAACTGGGCCGCATGGCTCTTCCTTCTGCATTCATTCTGGCATAGGAAAGTACCAGTTTTTCGGAAGGTTTGGTCAGATTCAGGTACAGATAAAACTTTTGGATATACATCTGCTGGCGCGGTGTGGGCGCAAGCTCCTTGCCCGAATCCATCAGAAACTCTCTGTCCAGGTCGGAAATAATGCCGCCCTTTCCTGCGTTTTTCGGAATATAGGCATCATTAACACCCGCAAAAAACAGAACCTTCACCTGTTTTAGACGGGTTCTCTCCATATTCCCCACCATGACCCGGTCCACGTTCTGGGGAATGGTTCCCACCTGAATTTCCTCAAATCCGGCTTCCAGAATTTTCAAAAATTCCTCCGGCTTTGCAGGCTCCTCCCCAATCAGGCTCACGATCTGATCCAGCAAATCCATCACCAGCCGATAAATCTGAGCATATTCCTTGGCCCGAACGGCGTCCCCGCATGCCTCAAATTTCTCTTCAAAATGTTTCAGCTTAAGCTGCACCTGGTTATGGACGATAAATCGATATAATCCCTGTGCAAATTCGCCGGTCTTTTTGTAGCTTCCGTAAAGGGGCTCCATCTGCTCCACAAGCCGACAGCGCAGCCGATTCAATTCTTCCAGTTCTTCTGCAGGATTAACCATGTTCTTTATCTGTGATACAAACATGGTTTCCCACTTTTTGCGTCCTCGAATGCCCAGCGCTTTCGCATAGCGTTCCAGCCGATCCGTCTCCTCCTCCGAAAAATCCGCAAGCCCGCTTCGCAGATAGCGAAATACCGCTTCATAGCTGTAATTGTCCACCCGTATCTGAAGAGCGCTTTTGATATACTCGATAAAGGGATTTAACACAATTTTTCTGGTCTTGTCCAGATAGGCGGGAATGTCATATTCCGTAAAAGCCTGTTCAAAACTGCTGGCATAGGTATCAAAATCCCCGCAGATCACCGCAATATCCCGGTAACAGTAATCGCCGGTGCGCACCAGCTCTTTGATGCCGATGCAAATCTGACGCACCTCCTCCTTCTGCGTGGACGCTTCCAGAATCCGAATTTCGCTTCCTTCTTCTGTATACGGTTTTACCGGATAGCGAAACAGCTGCTGTTCCAGATGGGAAATGGCAGGTGCATTCGCAAAACGGGGACTGACTTTCGGATTCAGGATGATCGGCTCCCGAATCTGCGTCTGTGTCTCCTGGGCCAGGCGCATCAGGCTCTGAATTGTTTTTTTGCTTAAGGAAAAAAGCTCCTGCTCTCCCTTTTGGACAAAAAGTGCCTCTTTTGCATCAATGGTCACAGAAACGGTCACTTCTGCAGCATATTCCATCAGCTTTGCGATGACCTTATTCTGTACGGGTGTAAAACCGGTAAAGCCATCGAAAACGATCACACTGTCCTTTAACAGCTGCGATCCCGGAATCAGCGCTGCCAGCGCTTCCAGCGATTCTTCCACCGTCAGGAAACGCTCATGAATGTAGTCTAAATATCCCTGATAAATTACCTGCAGGTCCTTAAGCTTTTGGAAGAGCTGTCCTCTTTTCTGCGAAAATACAGTCAGCTCTTCCAGTTCCTTCATTCCCACACCATACTGCATGAATTCGGAAAGGGCGGACTTGACCTCATGAACATAACCGGTTTTACTCAAATTTGCCCCGATCAGCGGCATCTGTTCCTTCAGTCCGGCAGCCACCCTGCGGATGATCAGACTCTTTCCCGTATCGTCCAGCATGGGGCGATCTCCTGAGCCCAGTTCTTCAAATATCCGGTGGGTCAGTCGTCCGAAGCTGAGCACATCAATGTTCATGATTCCCTTCTTTTCATGCATGGTTACCAGATCCATCTGGGTCTGCATGGTGAACTGATCCGGCACAATGATGAAATAGCTGCCCAACGGATCGTTTTGTGCCCGCACAATCATCTCTTTATACAGATATGTACTTTTTCCTGCGCCGCTGGCGCCTGCTACCAGCCGAAATGACATGTTCCTCAACCTCTTTATCAGCGTTTTCTTTTCAGATACTGTTCTGTCAAATATGACTTCCATATTTCACTTTATTTCGTTTTAGAAATTCCCGCCTATTCCAGAGAAATAGACGGGAATTTTTCTTCCGGCAGCTGTTTGTTCAGCTTAAAATACGTTGAATCACTTCTGCCACATCATCACAAATATATTCTGCCGCTTTCGCCACATCTTCAACACTGTTTGTCATTGCACAGCCATGATATTTTTTTCAGTCCTTCAGCACGCTGTTTTCTCCCTCCGGCAGTATCAGAGCCATAATGATGCCAACCACCGCTGCCAGCGCCAGACCGGAAATGGTCACGGTATCCGTCACGGGAATGCTGTCACAGCCGATGCCCAGCACCAGAATAATCGCTGCAGTCAGCAGGTTCCTGCTGTCACCGAAGTTCAGTCTGGCATTGATCAGAATACGAACGCCAACTGCGGAAATCATACCGTAAAGTACAATACTGATGGCGCCGGTCACAGGACCGGGGATACTTGTGATAAAACCGCCGAACTTGCCGATGACACCGAGAATCATGGCGAATACGGCAGCAATGCGGATTACAGAAGGATCATAAACCTTCGTCACCGCAAGCACGCCGGTATTTTCACCATAAGTGGTATTTGCGGGGCCGCCCAGAAGACCTGCCAGCGCTGTTGCAAGACCATCTCCCAAAAGGGTGCGGTGCACACCGGGATCTTTAAAGAAGTTCTTTCCAACCACCGCTCCGTTTGTTGTAATGTCACCCACATGCTCAATCATGGTCACCACTGCGATGGGCGCCACCGCAATAATCGCATCCAACCTGAAAACAGGCACACATAACAACTGCGAATAAATATTTTCATCCAAAAAGGAAATCCAGTGTGCCTCTTTCACTGCGGTAAAATCACAAAAGCCGAGGGGCAGACATACCAGATAGCCTACAATAATTGCAAACAGAATCGGCATCAGATTGAAAATTCCCTTTGCATAAATGGAAATGACAACTACTGTCGCCAGTATCACCACCGTCACAAGCACGGACTTCATGCTGAATTCCCCATTGTAATAAAAAGCGCTGCTGATGGCGGTCGCGGACAAACGAAGACCGATGACAATAATCACGGGACCGGTCACGATGGGAGGCAAAAGCTTATTCACCTTTTCATAACCGAAAACTTTGATTAACAGTGCAAAAACTGCATACACAAGTCCTGCCACAATCAGTGCTCCCTTTAATGCGGACAGCTTGTCCAGATAGTCCGGATCACCCACGCGGGAATCTCCGATCACCGCCATGATGCCGGCCATAAACGCAAAGCTGGATCCCAGAAAGACAGGTACCTTTTTCTTCGTGATCCAATGAAACAGCAATGTGCCCAGACCGGCACAAAACAGGGTAATGGAAACATTCAGTCCGGTCAGCGTCGGTACCAGGACAGTTGCTCCAAACATTGCCAGCGTATGCTGGATTCCCAGAATAATCTTCTGGCTCAGGGTTCTTTCGTTCATTCTTCTTCTCCTTTTCAATTATTTATTCATTTTATAGACCGGGTCTGCGGGATAACCGCCGCGGATCTTCTGCATCCCGCGCTGCACCGCATCTTTGGAATTCTTCCAGTCCGCATCCTTGTAACGGTAGTCAAATTTCTCAACCAGCCAGTCCACATCCTCAGACATGCGCTGCATATTCTTTAACATTACATCAAAGATCAGTTCATAAAACGCTTCTTTCTCCTTATCTGCCACACGGGTATCCGCTCCGCTGCAGATATCGCCAAAATGATGCAGACAAAAGCCCTTGCCGTTTTTGATCTTTTCCACGAATGCAGGGTCATTTTTCATCAGATAAAAAAAGGTGTCAATATAACGATCATAATCCTTTTTAAACCGGTCACAGATGTAGCAGGTACTCTCTTTTTCCACGACCCACTGACCGATTGCATTATTCTGCACCGTCTTTTTGAAGCGATCCATCATGGAAGTCTTACCGGGTTTGAACTGCTTGAATTCACCTTCCATTTCCTTTAAAAGACGCTTGTAATAGGTCTTTAAAATCCAGCCGTTCCCCAGCGTATTGCCATAATCAAACATCTTCTTCATATGAGCCCGGCAAAAACCCGCCTTGTCGGTGTCCTCCCGAACATCGCTCTCCATATAGGATGCGCAGGATCCCAGCGCAAAATCCAGCAAATCCTGCTCCACATTTCGTTCGATAAAACAGAAGGGACATTCATCATTTGCATTCACCGCATCGTTAAGCGGTATGGTGTACAGCTTCTCTTTCATAACTAATTTGCTCCTTTCAAACCCCGTTTGAGTATTTCGATATATGCACAGATTTCCTGATACAATTTTTCCGGTGTGAAATCATAACGGCTTGTCAGCTCCTGCGTAATCCCGCTGATGGTATAACGCATCAGCCGGATAATTCTCTCCGAATCCCCCACATTTGCAAAAACGCTGTAATCCGCCTGCATGGTATAGGCCTGCATCCGCTCACGATACTCTTCTCTGCGGTCAGCAGTCTCCTCCTGCACATCAATGCATTCCTCCCTCATGGCAGCATTTAAAAACTGCTGCATATAAGGATACAGCTTCATCACCTGCATTCTGGCCCGTTCCATCTGCCTGGTCAGTTCAAAAAAATCCGTCTCTGTCTTTTTGACTTCTCTGGACAACTCCAGCAGCATAAAACGCACACTATAGTTAAAAACAAATGTATATAGGCCGATTTTACTCTCAAAATAATGAAAAAGCAGTCCCTTGCTGATGCCAGCCTCTTTTACGATATCGTCTGTGCTGGCATGCCTGTAGCCGCTTCTGGCGAATATCTTCAGAGCCGCATTGATCATCCGGTCCTGCTTCTCCTGTTTTAAATCAAAAAACTTATCATTCATAACAAAACCCCGTTACCGCAGAGATTGACCTTTTTAGTCGATACCTTATGATAACATATCAAAACCTGCGGTTCAACCGCTAACTTTAGAGATTTTTTATACATACTCTCTTTTCAATTCCGTAAAATAGTATTACAATAGAATCAACTGTAATTACGAAAAATAACGCAGAATTAATCTTGGAGGGAAATTATGTCTAAAAAATTTGGAAAATATCTGCTCTTTGCAGTAGCCGCAGGCGCAGCAGCAGCCGGTACTTACTACTATCTGCAGAATAAGAAAGCAAAAGACGAAAAGGAAGCAGAAGATGAATTCTTCGATGATCCGCTGGATGAAGAGGACGAAGCTTCTTTTGAAGATTCCGATTTTGATGACAGTGATTTTGACGATGATGATTTCGAGGATGAAAGCCAGCCCTTGCATGCGGATTCTCAGTCCCGTATTTTTACAAAAGGCACTGACGATCATGGACATACCTATGTTACTTTGGACTTAAAGGCCGCTCAGGACAAAGCCACCCACCTGTATGGCAATATGGCAAACAAAGTCGGTGAAACCGTCAGCAAGATCAAATCCAGCAGTGAATATGAAGCTGTCAGCGGCAAAATTTCCGAAACGGTTCATAAAATTAAAAACAGCGACGAATACCATACCCTGGATGAGCATCTTACCGCTGCTTTTCACAAAGCCAAGGATGCCGCAGAGGAAGTGGCGCAGGAAGTATCTGATGCTGCAGAGGATCTTGTCGAAGAATTTGAAGCGACCGCTGAAGACATTGCAGCAGATGTTTCTGACAAAGCTCCCGCAGAAGAAATCGCTGATGATGTGGCCGACGCTGCCGAGAATGTTTCCGAGGCGGTAAAGAACGGCATTGACGACGCCGCTGATGCTGTTGCGAAAGCCACCGATGATGTTTCCGATCAGGTTGCCGACGTGATCGATTCACTGGAAAAAGAACTTTAAAAATTTTAAGCCGCTCGGGCAATGAAACCTGAGCGGCTTTTTTGCTCTGCAAAATTCTGTTTTCATGGGATATTCCATGCCTTTTTTAACAGCGACAGACCTTCTGAAATCTCTTCTTTTGTCAAACCGCCAAATCCCAGCATCACAACTGCCGGAAGGTCGCTTACACGTTCCGTTTCTTGCTCAGACTCCACATTCTCTGTCTCTACCATCGCTTCCGAAATTCCATAAACACGCACACCTGCCTCTGCAGCGGCTTCTCTCAACAGCGCCTCATTTCGTCCTCTTTTGTCCGTCAGCAGGATATGCAGACCGGCATGCTCACCTGATAACGTAAAATCCTTCAGGAAAGGTTTTAGTCCATCCAACAGAAAATCATGCTTTTCTTTGTAAATTTTACGCATTCGATTCAGATGTCGCTCAAAAAAGCCGTCACGGATGAATTCATCCAATACTGCCTGATCGATACGGGAAACCGTTGATGAAAATACAGCAAACTGACTGTCATATCGATGCAGAAGCTTTTGTGGCAGCACCATAAAGCTGACACGAATCGCCGGCGCGATGGATTTTGAAAACGTACCGATATAGATCACTTTTTCCGCCGTATCCGATGCCTGAAGAGAGGGAACCGGCTTTCCTTTATATCGAAATTCACTGTCATAGTCGTCTTCGATGATATAGCGCTCCGGCTTTTCCATGGCCCATTTCAGCAGCTCCAGCCGTCTGCCGATCGGCATCACCACGCCTGTGGGATACTGATGCGTAGGCATTACATATACCACATCTGCATCGCACTGTTCCAGCTGATCCACCCGAATTCCCGCTTCGTCCGACCGGACCGTCACCAGCCTGCCGGCGAACATCCTGAAAATTTTGTATGCCCTGGGATAGGTAGGATTTTCAAAGGCCACATTGCAATGCTCTCCCAGCACATATCTCAAAAGCAGAAGCAGATAATCGTTTCCAGCCCCTACAATGATCTGGCCCGGCGTACAGTTGACGCCTCTGGATGCATGCAGATAACGGGCAATGGTCTCACGCAGGTTCTGATCGCCCTTCGCTTCTCCCAGGGAAAATGTTTCCTTTTTGTCCTGACTCAATGTGTTTTTATTGATGCGGCGCCATACGCCGAAAGGAAAATACCGCATATCAATTGCATTCGGTGAAAAATCAATTTGAAAGCGGATCTTCTCATTTCCTTCACGGGTTCGCTTTTCCGGAAAGTCATCCTGCAGCTGATAGAGTTCCTCCACTTTGGCAACAAAGTAGCCTCTGTAAGGAATCGATTCAATATACCCTTCCGAAAGCAGCTGCCCATAAGCGGTTTCTACCGTACTTCTCGATACCTGAAGATATTCTGCCAAAGAACGCGTAGAGGGAAGCTTCTCATGGCAGAGAAGCTTCCCCTTTCTGATTTCTTCTTTAATATGCTGATAAATCTGTTCATACAGATGACTTCCGTCATCCCTGAAATTAATTACCAGATCCTGCATTCATTCTTCCTCTTATCCTTCAGTCCTTCTTGGGCAGTTTGAAGGAGCTCTTTAAGGATACAATGCGGTTAAATACCGGTGCACCTTCTTTGGAATCCTTATAATCCACACAGAAATATCCCTGTCTTACAAACTGGAAGCTTTCGTAAGGCTTCGCTTCTTTTAAAGAAGGCTCCAGATACGCCTCTTTTACCGTCAGGGAATTGGGATTTAAGTTCAGAGAGCCATCCTCATTGTATACGCCCTTTTCCTCATCGATGATATTCTCATACAGGCGAACGGTTGCTTTCAGCGCGGTATTGCAGGCTACCCAGTGGATGGTTCCCTTTACCTTACGGCCTTCAAATCCGCTGCCGGACTTGGTTTCCGGATCATAGGTTGCATGAACGACGGTAACATTGCCGTTTTCATCCTTTTCAAAACCGGTGCATTTTACAAAGTAAGCGTTCATCAGACGTACTTCATTGCCCGGGAACAGACGGAAATATTTCTTCGGAGGCTCCTCCATGAAATCTTCTCTTTCAATATAAAGTTCTCTGGAAAAAGGAACCTGTCTGGAACCCAGCGCTTCATTTTCCAGATTGTTGGGAGCATCCAGATACTCAACCTGTCCTTCCGGATAGTTATCGATCACCAGTTTGACAGGATCAATGACAGCCATCACTCTGGAACGCTTCAGCTTCAGATCTTCTCTGATGCAGTACTCCAGCATTGCATAATCCACGGAAGAATTACTCTTGGAAACACCGCACAGATCCACAAACATCTTGATGGATTCCGGTGTGAAGCCTCTTCTTCTGAGCGCCGCAATGGAAACCAGTCTGGGATCATCCCAGCCATCCACGATGCCATCCTCCACCAGCTTCTTGATATAACGCTTGCCGGTGACAACATTGGTCAGATACATTTTCGCAAACTCGATCTGCTTAGGCGGATGAGGATATTCCAGTTCTCTTACCACCCAGTCATACAGCGGTCTGTGATCTTCAAATTCCAGCGTACAGATGGAATGCGTAATTCCCTCAATCGCATCCTCGATGGGATGCGCGAAATCGTACATCGGATAAATGCACCATGCATCTCCGGTGTTGTGATGATGCATATGTGCCACACGATAAATGACAGGATCTCGCATGTTCATATTGGGGCTTGCCATATCGATGCGGGCACGAAGCACCTTCTCACCATCCGCATAAACGCCGTTCTTCATCTCTTCAAACAGCTTCAGATTCTCTTCAATACTTCTTTTGCTGGAGGGATCTTCCTTGCCGGGCTCCGTCAGCGTACCGCGATACTCACGGATCTGCTCCGCACTCAGATCGGAAACATAAGCCTTGCCCTTCTTGATCAGCTTCACGGCGGCTTCATACATCTGTCCGAAGTAATTGGATGCAAAAAACAGTCTGTCCTCCCAGTCCGCACCCAGCCACTTGATGTCAGCCATGATGGACTCAACAAACTCCGTCTTTTCCTTGGTGGGGTTGGTATCGTCAAAACGCATATTGAACTTGCCGCCGTATTCCTGCGCCAGTCCATAGTTCAACAGAATGCTCTTGGCATGTCCGATATGCAGATAACCGTTGGGTTCGGGAGGAAATCTGGTATGAACGGTGTCATATACGCCCTCCGCCAGATCCTTGTCGATGATCTGCTCAATAAAATGCTTGGAAACTACTTCATTCTTTTCTTCTGCTGCAGGATTTTCTTTGCACATAATTATAAAGTTCATCTTTTCTTATAAAAAAGATGACTCCCTCCTCTCGATCATTCTTCAAACATTCTGTCAGCCGTCCATAACTGTCCGGCTGGCAGCTCTATTTTTCTATCTTATCAGACAAACCAACAAAATACAATATTTTCTAAAAATTTCTATATGATTGAAAAGCACTTTATGATAAAATAGAACCGATAATTTGGTTTGACAAAATTTTATCACTATCTTATGAAGGAGGTTTGATCATGAACCGTGCTTTATTAAAACAGGATGCCAAAGATGCCATGAGAATGGCCACTCCCAGCCCGATTCTCGTCACTCTGGCATACATTGCAGTCTCCCTGGCTGCTTCCATGATTCTCGGTGTGATTTCCGTCATCACCGGCAATGAATCCGGCAATGCAGGATTCATCGGTATTTTGGTGTATCTGGTTGTCACCATCCTGATCAGTCTGCTGCTTGGAACCATTCAGTTTGGCTATTATGTGTACTCACTGAAGGTTTTCAAACAGGAAGAAACCGGAATCGGGGAACTTTTTTCTTACTTCCCCATGATGCTCAAAATTTTCGGGCTTTCTTTATGGATCGGCCTTTTTACGCTCCTGTGGTCCTGCCTGTGCTACATTCCCGGCATCATCGCTGCGCTGCGTTATTCTCAGGCATTTTATGTCCTGGCTGAAAATCCCGACAAGGGCATTCGTGAATGTGTCAACGAAAGTAAGGAGCTCATGCGCGGCAGACTGTGGGAGTACTTTGTACTGGAGCTTTCCTTTATTCTCTGGATCCTGCTCGTATGCGTAACCTGCGGTATTGCTGGTTTGTATGTTTCTCCTTATATGAACGTTACCATGGCCGGCTATTACTTAAGCTTAAAGCCAGTGGATGATACGTATGGACCTGCTGATGACAGAATGAATTCCGGCTATGCCCAAAGTGCATCCGATGCCCAGTCCGAATTTACTTCCTATACGGATTATTCACAAAACTAAGCTCAAAAGCAGCGCAAGAATAAATATTATAAGCAAAGAAAAAGGAAATCCGCGGATTTCCTTTTTCTTTGCCATAATATTGTGCAACTGCGATTCAGCCTGCCATGTTATTCAGGCAGTCTTGCAGAAAATCCAGCCAAATGTGGTTCAGACTGCGGTATCAGGGCATATACAGAATTTTCCATCTGAAATACCCCAAAATCGCAAGTTTTGCCAGGGCTATATGCCTTCAGAGGGTATATGCATCCAATTTTTTCAGAAATACCCCATATTGATATGTTTTCCGGGGTATTTTCGGGAAATCTCCTTCCCTATACCCTGATCCCTGCATTTTCAACCTCTTTCTGCATGAAATCGGGGTATTTTCAGTCGTTTTAATTGTATATACCCCGAGAAAATTAAACCGGACAAAGGGCCCAACAGCAGTTTCTGTTCGCTCCTCTTTTCTTCTTAATGATGGAACAGACGAATACCGGTAAATACCATCGCCATATCATATTTGTTGCAGCATTCGATTACCGCGTCATCTCTGACAGAACCTCCGGGCTGCGCAATATATTTTACACCGCTCTTATGCGCTCTTTCAATGTTGTCGGAGATGGGGAAGAAAGCATCGGAACCCAGGGTTACATTTTCCAGCTTATCAAGCCATGCTCTTTTTTCTTCTCTTGTGAAAACAGGGGGTTTTACTTTGAATCTGGTCTGCCATACGCCCTCTGCAAGAACATCCTCGCATTCCTCTCCCATGTAAACATCAATCGCATTATCTCTGTCCGCACGACCCAGACCATCTACAAACTGAAGTCCAAGCACCTGAGGGGACTGTCTTAACCACCAGTTGTCAGCCTTCTGACCTGCCAGTCTGGTACAGTGAATTCTGGACTGCTGGCCGGCGCCGATACCGATTGCCTGTCCGTCTTTGACATAGCAGACGGAGTTAGACTGGGTATATTTTAAGGTGATCAGAGCAATCTTCATATCGATGACAGCGCTTTCAGGAACCTCTTTATTTTCGGTCACAAAGTTGGAAAGCAGATCCTGATCGATGTTTAACTCATTCCGACCCTGTTCAAAGGTGATGCCGTAAACCTGCTTTCTTTCCAGCGCTGCAGGCTGATAGGAAAGATCGATCTGAATGACGTTGTAGTTTCCTTTCTTCTTCGCTTTTAAAATTGCAAGAGCTTCCTCCGTATATCCGGGAGCGATCACACCATCGGATACCTCTCTCTTGATCAGATTTGCGGTGTCCACATCACAGACATCAGACAGTGCGATAAAATCACCGAAAGAAGACATTCTGTCAGCGCCTCTCGCTCTTGCATAAGCACATGCCAGAGGAGACAATTCTCCCAGATCCTCCACCCAGTAAATCTTGGCCAGCGTTTCAGAAAGCGGAAGTCCTACTGCTGCGCCGGCAGGAGAAACGTGCTTAAAGGACGTTGCTGCCGGAAGTCCTGTTGCTTTTTTCAATTCGGAAACCAGCTGCCAGCCATTGAAAGCATCAAGGAAATTGATATAGCCGGGTTTGCCGTTTAATACAGTTACAGGCAACTCGCTGCCGTCTTCCATAAAAATGCGGGAAGGCTTCTGGTTTGGGTTACATCCATATTTTAACTGAATTTCGTTCATTGTCTTATCCTTTCATCTTACGTCGCATTTTGGCGACCGGTATGCACAAATTTATTTGTTCTTATTCACAATGCGTGTTTCGTATTCGCCGCTTTCAATGTCAATATAGCGCACAAACAGAGAAACCTTATTTTCTTCATTTAAATTTTCCCAAAGCATCTGTGTGAAGCTGTCGATATCGCCTTCGATGTCCACCAGCTTGGGTTCCCCTTCAAAGCTGGGAAGCGGATTTCCGTCATGCATGTAGGTATGAATGAATCTACCCTCTCCTGCCACAGGATTTTCATAAGCAAAAGTGAAACGGCTACAGGAGGAAGGATCACCGTTGTTGCTTTTTAAAATGGACATTGCATAGTTGTATTTGCCGTTTTCAATGTGCATGATGCCGGAAATACGAGGGGTATAATTGGGTCCGTCCGGCTCAAACTCACGGCTGCGCAGACTCTGTTCAAAAGTCAGCTGTTTGTCCATGCCTTCATAAATTGTGTCTGTCTGATCGCCATTGGTAACAATTGTCTTATTGCCCAGCACTCTCACCGGCGCATAAATGATCAGACTGGGATCTTCCAGTTTGGACGGATCAAAAGCCTGGGTGCGGATGCCTTCTCCCTCTTTTACAAAAACGCGGTTTCTGGAATTGGAGCTTCTGCCCATGATAAAATATGCCGTTACTGCCTTTTTACCGTCTTTTGATTTACCGATCACGATGCCGCGGCCCGGATATGCGTTGTCTTTCAATTCTTCCGCAAGATTTCTTTTCTGCATTTTCTTCTCCTTTGCTGATTCGTCTTTTCAGACGACAGGTAACTTCGTTTCCTGCCATATAAAAAGACCGCCTGAATACCACTTATAACGTTTACTATTATAAGTAAATACCCAGGCGGTCGGCTATTGCAATCGACGCTGCCGATCACAACATAGTTTCCCTATAAGTATGCTCCCCGTGGTGAACTCCACTAATCCGCCAGTCACATACTCTCTTTTTTAATATAGCGAAAATACTTCCAAATGGCAAGCTTAAATTTATGCTATTCTCCCGTACTGTAGTTAGGAGCCTCTTTGGTGATATGAATATCATGAGGATGGCTTTCCTTCAGAGCTGCTGCAGAAATCTTCACAAATCTGCCGTTCTCTTTCAGTTCCTCAATGTTCTGTGTTCCGCAGTAACCCATACCGGAACGAAGACCGCCCAACAGCTGGAATACGGTATCTTCTACCAGACCCTTGTATGCCACACGTCCTTCTACACCTTCGGGAACCAGCTTCTTCGCATTAGACTGGAAGTAACGGTCTTTGCTGCCGTTTTCCATCGCAGCGATGGAACCCATACCACGATATACTTTATACTTACGTCCCTGATACAGTTCGAATTCACCGGGGCTTTCATCACAGCCTGCGAACATGGAACCTAACATACATACGTTGCCGCCCGCTGCAATCGCCTTGGTAATTTCGCCGGAATACTTGATACCGCCGTCTGCGATGATCGGAATCCCATATTCCTTTGCTACGGAATAGCAGTCCATAATGGCAGTAATCTGAGGAACACCGATACCTGCAACCACACGGGTGGTACAGATGGAACCGGGACCGATACCAACCTTAACAGCATCTGCGCCGGCTTCGATCAGCGCTCTTGTCGCTTCGCCGGTAGCTACATTGCCGGCAATGACCTGCAGATCAGGATATGCCTGCTTGATCATTCTTAAACAGCGAAGCACATTCTCGGAATGACCGTGTGCGGAATCCAGAACAACCACGTCAACCTTGGCCTTAACCAAAGCTTCCACACGCTCCAGCACATTGGCGGTAATGCCGATGCCGGCGCCGCACAGCAGTCTGCCCTGCTCATCCTTTGCTGCCAGAGGATACTTAATGGTCTTCTCAATATCTTTGATGGTGATCAGACCTTTTAAATTGTAATCCTTGTCCACAATCGGAAGCTTCTCTTTTCTTGCCTTTGCAAGGAGTCTCTTCGCTTCTTCCAGCGTAATTCCTTCAGGAGCAGTGATCAGACCTTCACTGGTCATGGACTCTTTAATCTTTTTGGTGAAATCTGTTTCGAACTTCAGATCACGGTTGGTGATGATACCCACCAGCTTCTTTCCTTCCGTGATCGGCACGCCGGATATGCGGAACTTACCCATCAGCTCATTGGCATCAGCAAGTGTATGCTCCGGTGATAAAGAAAAAGGATCTGTAATAACGCCGTTCTCAGAACGCTTAACCTTGTCCACTTCCTCAGCCTGCTCTTGAATGGACATGTTCTTGTGAATAATACCGATACCGCCCTGTCTTGCCATGGCAATCGCCATTCTGTGTTCTGTGACAGTATCCATTCCGGCGCTCATCAGCGGAATGTTCAGCTTGATCTTCTTCGTCAGCCAGGTTGTAACATCAACCTGGTTGGGGATTACCTGTGAATATGCCGGAACCAGCAGCACATCATCAAAAGTAATGCCTTCGCCAATAATCTGACCCATCTTCTCTCCTCCTGCTCTTCTTAAGAATTATTAAGTAAGTAACACTTGAAAAACATATACGCAAAAGACCTGCTTTGAGACTTTAATTCTTTATAGCGCTGCCTTCTGCGTAATAAAACGAACGCGGCCACGCAATGCGGGACCGCCTTACTGAAAAAAGAGGCACTTGTCCGTATCTCCAATTTCGTATTTGAAAAAGTATAACAAACCTGCTTAAATATGTCAACCAGAAAATATTCGCCGTAACAGCTCGGTCGCGCGTCTGGTATCGGTTCAGCCGCGCACCTGGTATCGGTTCAGCCGCGCGCCGGGTATCGGTTCAGCCGGGCGCATGGTATCGGTTCGGCCTTTTGCTTGGCCGGCTTAACCATACCAGGGTATATGCGATCGAAACTCCCGAAAATACCCTGATTTCATGCAAAAAATCTTTAAAAATGGCTGGATGAGGGTATATGGACCCAGATTTCGCGGAAATACCCCGGAAAAACTATAAATACAGGGTATTTCTGAGAAATTTGAATGTATATACCCCCAGAAGACCTCTAACCCTGACGAAACACGCTATTTGGGGGTATTTTAAAAGAAAAAATCTCTATAT
>JAFUMV010000055.1 GCA_017482485.1 Lachnospiraceae bacterium | reverse complement strand
TAAACCGCTGGAGAACATCTGCGTGAAAGGGATTAAGACTCCTGTGAAGCGTGTGAGCGTGCTGCATTCGGGAGAAGAACTGTCCTTTAGTTATACAGGCTCTCTTCCCTGGAGCGGAATTCCGGGAACATTATGGATTCGTGCGGATCAAATGAAACTGCATCCGTTGACCACAGTATTAAAGGTGGAGTTAGAAGGGGAGATTACCTATAATCTGGGCCATGGTGAAGTTGTGACAAATAACGACTGAATCAGTCAATAAAAGGATTTATATAAACGGAGCCTCGGAAACGAGACTCCGTTTATAAGCTGAGAAAGAAACCGTGTTTCCTTCTTGAAATGAAAAGTAAAATTATACAGTAGGACAGAACGAAGGATGCACAATATCGGAGATGACATAAATAATTTCCCGGGAATCCACAGGATTGTCCATTCGGAACAAAAGCTGTCTGGCCAGGCGCGTTCCAAGTGTAGCAGTTTCCACTTCAACAGTTGCTGACAGCTGGGAGAGTGCGGGATGTTCCGTGCAGCCATCATAGCCGGTTAGAATGATATCTTCCGGAATACGAATGTTCTGAGTGACCAGGTAGGATTGCACTACATGAGCCACGTAATCGCTGGCACAGATAAATCCCTGGGGCATTTCAGGAAGCTTGCGGAGAAAATCCAAAATCTGCTCATCATAGTTTGAAAGTTCCAAGGGCGCATCAAGGCAATAGTCGGGATTGATTTTGAGATTCCTGCTGTGCATTGCATCCTTGAAACCGTCATAGCGCAGCGCATTGGTTTTTGCGTAATGAACATCACCGATGAAACCAAGGCGAGTATAACCGTGATCCAGGATATAGTTTGTCAACTGAAACATGGTATAACGGCCTTCCAGCAATACCAGATCGCCCTGCAGCTCTTCCGGGGGAAGATCGGTTACCGTGTCTAAAAAGACTTTCGGAATTTCCAGTTCATTGATTTGGCGGATAATCCGGATATCATATACATTGAGGATGATACAGCCACTGATGGTGCCATCGCTTAAACTGGCGGGAAGAGTATATCCGTCGTTGCTGGTGGTGGGAACATAAGTGTAGATCAGATCCATATTGCACATTGAGAATTCTTTTGCAATTTGATGAATGATGTTTGTCCAGAAAATGGAAGATTCAGGTCTTGACACAATGAGGGCAACTGTTTTATGCTTTGTCGGTGCAGTGGAAGGTGGATCCGGAATATATCTGGAATAGCCGAGTTCATCTGCTTTCTGAAGTATCTGAGCTCGAAGCGTGTCTGAAACGCCGCTGCGGTTATTAAAAGCCTTCCAGACGGTGACGCGGGATGTGTTTAGCGCATCCGCTATATCCTGCATGGTAATTTTGGGCATATGTGAACCTCCGATATTATCATTTGGTTTGGGATTTGAAAAAATCTATAAAAAGTGTATCACAATTTTGGGTGGAAGACAAGAATTAGGTTACAAAATGTTAACTAAAGGAAGGAAAGCGCATGGAATTTCTTGATAGAAGAGTTTATGTAATTGGCGACCAATTAAAGAAAATGTCTGTAAAGCAGACGCTGCCTGTCAGTGACTGGGTGTATAAAAAGGGAAATTTCGTTCGACCTGAAGATGCGGACCGGGATCAGGCAAACTGGGAAAAGTTTGACAGCAAAAGCATGCACTGGTATGGCCCGGATGAGCATTACTGGTTTCGCGGTGAACTGACTGTTCCTGAAGAGATGGACAAAAAAAGCATGTGGATTAATGTCCGCACGCAGATTGATGAATGGGATGACGGCAGAAATCCCCAGTTTCTTCTTTTTGTAAACGGTGAAGTGACACAGGGAATCGACATGAATCACCGGGAGGTATTTCTGACAGACTGTGCGAAAGCAGGAGAGAAGATCCGTCTGGAACTGCAGGCATATACGGGGATTCTTCATGCAGAGTTTAACCTGATGGTAGACATTCAGGAAGTGGATGCAAAGATTAAAAAGCTGTATTATGATCTCTGGGTTCCTGTAACGGCATTTAGCCGAATGGAGAAAGATGATAAGGTACGCCGTGATATTGAGCATGTTCTGAATAACTGCATTAATCTGCTGGATCTTCGTGTTCCTTATTCTGAAGCGTTTTATGAATCGTTAAGCAAAGCAGATGCCTATCTGAATAAGGCGCTTTATGAGGATATGGCAGGCTATGAGGATGTGATTGCAACCTGCATCGGTCATACCCATATCGATGTTGCCTGGTGGTGGACTGTGGCGCAGACCAGAGAAAAGGTGGCAAGAAGCTTTTCCACGGTCCTGAAGCTGATGGAGGAATATCCCAACTACCGCTTTATGTCCAGCCAGCCTCAGCTGTATGAGTTTTTAAAGGAACGCTATCCGGAAGTTTATGAAAAGATTAAGGAGAGAATCAGAGAAGGACGTTGGGAGCCCGAAGGCGGCATGTGGGTGGAAGCGGACTGTAATCTGACTTCCGGAGAATCGCTGGTGCGTCAGTTTATGCACGGCAAGCGTTTCTTTAAAGAAGAGTTTGGTGTGGATAATGAAATTTTGTGGCTGCCCGATGTATTTGGTTATTCCGGAGCACTTCCTCAGATTATGAAAAAATCCGGCATTAACTATTTTATGACCACAAAGCTTGCGTGGAACCAGTTTAACAAAGTTCCCAATGATACAATGATGTGGAGAGGTATCGATGGTACAGAAATTCTGACACATCTGATCACAACGCTGAGCGTAGGACAGCCGGTAAGCAATTTCTTCACCACCTATAACGGCATGCTGCATCCCGATGCGATCATGGGAGGATGGCAGCGTTATCAGAACAAGGATATTAATAACGACATTCTGATTTCCTATGGTTATGGAGACGGCGGCGGCGGTCCCACCAGAGACATGCTGGAAACTTCCATCCGTATGGAAAAAGGAATTCGCGGTATCCCGAAGGTGAGACAGGCGTTCTCTGCAACTTTCTTTAAAGAGCTGGAAGAACGTGTGAAGAACGACAGACGACTGGCTACCTGGGAAGGCGAGTTTTACTTTGAATATCATCGCGGAACCTATACTTCCATGGCAAGAAACAAACGTTCCAACAGAAAATCCGAGCTTGGTCTGATGGATCTGGAGCTTTTGTCCGTACTGACCTTGGATGCATTGAATTATCCGAAAGAGGAACTGGATAAAATCTGGAAGAATGTGCTTTTAAACCAGTTTCATGATATTCTGCCCGGTTCTTCCATCAGAGAAGTATACGATGTGACAAAGGTTGAATACGAGCAGATCGCAGCGCAGTTAAAAGAAATGATTCAAAAGCGTCTGGACATACTGGCGGCAAAACAGGAAGGTGTGACTGTATTTAATACAACCGGTTTTGAACGGGATGATGTGATACATCTTGGAGAATGCAGTGCTGCCGCTCTGGCAGATGCAGAGGGAAATCTTTATCCGGTGCAGCAGACCGCTGAAGGCGCTGTGGCGTGGCTTCGCGGAATTCCTTCCAAGGGATACAAAACGTTTGCAGCAGCAACGGCTCCGGAAGCCTGCAATGCATTCCGCCTGGATGGAAATACATTGGAAACGCCTTATTATATTGTGGAAGTGGATGAGAACGGTCTGTTTGACCGTATCTATGATAAGGAATACGACAGAGAAGTTCTGAAAGAAGGACAAAAGGGCAATCTGCTTCGCATGTATGAAGATAAGCCCATGTATTACGATAACTGGGATATTGATATTTTTTACACCGAAAAATACTGGGATATGACCGATGCCGAGTGCGTGCAGTGGCGAGAGAGAGGACCGGTAAGATATAGCCTTTACGTGGAACGTAAAATGTCCAACTCCCTGTTAAAGCAGGAAATTTTCTTCTATGCGAATGACAGAAAGATCGAGTTTAAGACCTGGGTGGACTGGAAGGAAAGCCAGCATCTGTTAAAAGTGCATTTCCCTGTGGACGTGCATACCGATGAGGCCACCTTTGATATTCAGTTCGGCAACATCACCAGAAAAACGCATACCAATACCAGTTGGGATATGGCCAGATTTGAAAGCTGCGGTCAGAAGTGGATCGATGTTTCCGAGGGGCACTATGGCGTCAGCCTGCTGAATGACTGCAAGTACGGTCATTCCATTAAGGACGGCAACATCGGCCTGACACTGATCAAATCCGGAATTGAGCCCAATCCCACAACAGATCAGGAAGAACATGTATTTACCTATGCAATTTATCCACACGGGGAGACCTGGAAGGCTGCTCAGACCGTGAAGAAAGCCTATTTCCTGAATCAGCCTGCCTATGCTGTGATGAAGGGGGCAGACAAAGAAAAGTATTCTTTTGTATCTGTCAATCAGTCCAATGTAGTGATTGAAACCATAAAAGCAGCAGAAGACGGAGATGGTGTCATTGTGCGCGTATATGAATCTGAAAATGCCAGAACAAAGACTGTTTTGAACTTTGGCGTGGATGTTGTCTCTGCAGAGGAGTGTAATCTGATCGAAGAAAAAGAACAGGATGTGATTCTGAATGATAACAGCCTGTCCTTCGTGATGAAACCTTATGAGATTAAGAGCTTCCGCATCAGGACAGCGAAATAACCCGACGCATATCCTCGGGCAGCGCAGCGGTGAATTCCATTCTCTGCCCTGTAATGGGATGCAAAAATACAAGGCGGGCGGAATGCAGGGCCTGGCGGCTGATGAATTCCATGTCCGGATTGTAGAGGGAATCTCCAATAAGGGGAAACCCCAGATATTTCATATGAATCCGTATCTGATGGGTGCGGCTTGTCTCCAGATGAAGGAGCACCAGGCTGTGCCCGTTTTTTTCTTCCAGGACCCGGTAGTGGGTAATGGCGGATTCTCCGTTTTCAAAATCGATGGTGCGCTCGATGATGGAACCGCTTTTGCGGCCCAGCGGCGCGGTTATGGTACCGGCAGGGGGCGTGACGCTGCCTCTGACGATGCCGAGGTATTCTCTGCGGATTTCCCGGTGCTTGACCATGGTGGAGAGGATGCTGCCGCTTAACATGTGTTTTGCAACGATGGTAAGGCCTGAGGTGTTGTGATCCAGACGGTTGATGCATCGAAATACAAAAGGAATGTTCTGCTCCGCAAAATATCCGGCCACAGCGTTGCCCAGAGAATGGGTATAATTGCCCATGGAAGGATGAATCGGAAGGTCTGCGGGTTTGTTGATGACCATCAGATCTTCATCTTCGTAGACAATATCCAGAGGAAGAGACACGGGCGGGATTTTTTCGGAAGATGTGTTTTCCTGAATGTGTACGGTAAGTACATCCCCGGCTGACAGCCTGAAAATCATAAATTCCCACTTCCCGTTTACCAGGATGCTTTCCGGCATTTTTTTCAGATCAGTAAGGTTAGCGGAGGAATAGCCTTTTTTCTTTAAATATTGTGCCACGGTAATTCCCGCGTTATCGTCATCAATTCGATAAATAAGAGTGCGTTCCATGATAAGAGCCTTTCTGCTTTTTATTCCTGTAAAACAGTTTACGTTATTTTAAAAGGTTGTCAAGTTACCTTTTATTCGCGGATGATGATACTTACCGTAACAGTTTTGCTTGCGTCTTTGGCAAAATAAAAAATAAATACGCGGCGAAAAAGGGATTAACAAACCGATGCAATGTATGGTAAAATAGCGAAAGGAAATTTTTTAGAAAGTTAGAATTACCGGTCTTTGAAAGGAGAAGGGAATCAATGACTCAGCAGAATAAATATGTGGCCTATGTTTCTACCTATACTATGGGAGATAATCATGGTCTTTCCATTTATAATGTGGATATGGAAAACGGCAGGTTTTCTTTAAAAGACAGGGTGGAGATTACCAATTCGTCTTATCTGACGATTTCTCATAACAGAAAGTGGCTTTATTCCATTACGGATTTTGGCGTGGAAGCATACGAGATTCTTCCGGATGGAGGATTAAGAACGATTAATGTGGCATCCATCAACGGGATGCGCGGTCATCATTTGTCCACCGATTATGAAGATAAATATTTATTTGTGGCAGGATGGCATGACGGAAAAATTACGGTGCTTCGGGTCAATGAGGACGGCAGTGTAGGGGAGATCACGGATGAAGTTTTCCACAGAGGACTGGGCAGTATTGCCGAGCGTAACTTCCGCCCCCATGTGAGCTGTGTGAAGATGACAAGAGACAATAAGTATCTGTGTGCTGCTGACATGGGCCTGGACCATACCAAGGTATATCGTCTGGACCACAAGACCGGCAAGCTGAGTCTGGCAGATGTTGTCCGCAGCGAAGTCGAATCCTCTCCCAGCCATATCAAGTTCAGCAGGGATGGAGAATATCTGTATATCATCCATGAATTGAAAAAGATCATTGATGTATATGCTTACCGGGAAGAAAATAATCTTCCTTTCTTCGAAAAAATTCAGACTGTCCCTACGGTAAACAATTATCACGCCAGCGGTACTGCGGCCAGCGCGCTGAATCTTTCGGAGGATTTTAAATATCTGGTGAGCTCCAATGCGGGGGACAACAGTGTAGTAGTATACAGCATTGATGAGGGCACGGGACTGCTGACGAAGCTGTTCTGCCTGCCCATCAGCGGAGAGTATCCAAAGGATGCGGCGCTGTTCCCGGACAACCGTCATCTGGTGTCTTTAAACCATGAATCCAATACCATGACCTTTTTCAATGTACACCTGGATAAAGGACTGATTGTGATGAACGGAAAAGAAATTAAGGTTGATCAGCCAAATTGCGTTATTTTCCATAGAATCTGATATAAATATGATGAAAAAAGGCTTGATTTTTTCTGAAAATACGCTATACTGATTTACAAAAATAAAGTAAAGTTCGTATCATCAAAAGAGGAATGTTGCAAAGAGGTGACTGTATGAGGGTACAGCACCTCTTTTTTATACGATAGGAAACTTTGTTTCCTATCGTATAAAAAAGCCCCACCGGGGGATCGCACTGCGGCGGAATGGAAGATGTCCGCTTTGCGGACCCGCCGCGCAGGCAATCTATGATTGCCGGAAGAATTTCGCAGAGCGAAATTCTGTTTTTAATGTAATGGATTCTGGGAAAGTGTATGTGGAATGCATATTTACTGACAGAATTTAACTGATCGGAGGCGGAAAACGCATGACGCAGCAGGAAATGAATACATACCTGGAAAAACTTCCGGGGTCCATCAGCTTTTACTATAAGAATCTTGTCACCGGCCAGGAGCTTTCCTACCGGAAAAATGAGAAAATGTTCGCAGCAAGTGTGATCAAGCTTTATATTATGGCGGATGCTTTTTACAGAATCAGCACCGGGGCGCTGGACCCGGATCAGATCATTGTGATGAAGAAAGAATATTATGTTCCCTCCTGCGGCGCGGTTGCCTACATGCATGAGGGGCTTGAAGTCACAGTGATGGATTTGATCACACTGATGATTATATTCAGTGACAATACTGCAACGAACATACTGATTGATCTTCTGGGAATCGAACAGATCAATGAAGAGATCAGAAAGCTTGGATATGAAGATGTGTGGCTTCGCCGCAAGATGTACGATACAGAAAAGTCCAAAAGAGGCATTCAGAACCAGATAACCGCAAAACAGACGGCAGTGCTTCTGGAGCAGATGTATCAGGGGACGCTGATTGACAGCATGAGCAGTGAGAAAATGATTTCCATCATGAAAAATCAGCAGGTGAACGGAAAGATTCCATTTTATTTAAATGCGCTGGATCCGGAACCGGAAATCGCCCATAAGACCGGAGAGGACAGCAAAATCACTCACGATGTGGGAATTATTTACGCAAAGCAGCCTTTCATTGTTTGTTTTTGCGGAAACGAAACGGATACTCCGGCTTATGAGCGGGTGATGGCTGAAATGTCATTGCAGCTTTATCAGGAGAATAATAAATAAAAACTATCTATTTGTTGAGGCGACAGAGATGAAAATCATAAAAATAGAAACTGCGGAAGTGAAGATTCCGTTAGTCACACCTTTTAAAACAGCGCTGCGCACTGTGGAGAATGTACATGATATTGTAGTGAGAGTTATTACAGATGACGGACAGGAGGGCTTTGGTGAGGCACCTCCCACCGCGGTTATCACCGGAGATACATTAGGCTCCATCCGCTGTGCAATCGAAGATTTCATCGCACCGAATCTGATCGGTATGGAAATTGAGAATCTGGACGGCATCATGAATAAGCTTCACGGATGCATTTTAAAAAATACTTCCGCCAAGGCTGCTGTTGACATGGCAATTTATGATCTGTTTGCCAAATCCTGCGGAAGGCCCCTGTACCAGGTGCTGGGCGGCAGCAAAAAAGAGGTGGAAACCGATCTGACCATCAGTGTCAATGAGATTGATGAAATGGTTGCAGACAGCTTAAAGGCTGTAGCCCAGGGCTTTGATATTTTAAAGATCAAAGTGGGCAAGGAAAGCTTAAAGGACATTGAGCGTATCAAAGCTATCCGTCAGGCCGTAGGCCCCGATGTTAAGCTTCGTATTGATGCAAATCAGGGCTGGAAAGCAAAGGATGCGGTTCGGATCATTCGCACGCTGGAAGATATGGGCATTGATATGGATCTGGTGGAACAGCCGGTATCTGCCCATGATTTTGAAGGCATGAAATTTGTTACCAGTCAGGTTTCAACACCGATTCTTGCAGATGAGAGCGTGTTTTCTCCCCAGGATGCAATCCATCTGATTCAGGAGAGGGCTGCTGATCTGATTAATATCAAGTTGATGAAAACCGGAGGCATTTATGAAGCTTTAAAAATCTGCAGTATTGCAGAAAGCTATGGTGTGGAATGCATGATCGGCTGTATGCTTGAAAGCAAGATCGCTGTCAGTGCGGCAGCACATCTGGCAGCGGCCAAGGGCGTAATTACCAGAGCAGATCTGGACGGTCCGTCCCTTTGTAAAATTGACCCTTACACAGGCGGTCCTCTTTATCAGGGAAACAAAATTATCATGACGGATTCTGCAGGGCTTGGAGTTTCAGCTGTTCCGGGATTTGAAAAACTGTAATGAGGACAGCCGCTGCCGGAAGGAATGTTTTTGGGGGATGGCAGCATATGAAAAAGAAACTAATCCCGAAAGGGTTTAGCCATAAAGAATTAAGGAGGAGAGATATTATGAAAAACAAGAAACTGATCGCTATGATGCTCTGTGTCGTTATGGCAGTTTCCACAGCTCTGACCGGCTGCGGTTCCGCTTCATCCGGCAGTGGTAGTTCTGCAGCAGGCGAAAGCGCAGGCGCTGAAAGCGGCGAACCTGCTGTTTACAGAGAGCTTTACTCCAGTGAAGTTTCCACTCTGAACTATCTGGTAACCTCTACCATCAACGAGCAGACGATTGGTGCAAACTGCGTAGATACTCTGGTTGAGTATGATTCCAACGGACAGCTGAAGGAAGGTCTGGCTACCGAGTGGACTTATGACGAAGCAACTCTTACCTGGACATTCAAGTTAAGAGACGCAAAGTGGGTTGACAACACCGGCGCAGAAGTTGCTGATGTGACAGCCCAAGACTTCGTGGATGCGCTGAAATATGAGCTGACCCCTGAGTACGAAAGCGCAAACGTACAGAACCTGTTCGGCGTTATTGCGAACGCAGAAGAATACTACAATGGTCTGGTTTACCAGGGCGGCGCTGACGAAGACGGCAATGTATGGGAAGAAATTGACTTTGCAGAAGTTGGTGTAAAGGCTGTGGATGAACACACCCTGACCTATACTCTGGCAAAAGAAGTGCCTTACTTCATTTCCTCTCTGGTATATGTGGTTTACATGCCTGCATATGGTCCTCAGCTGGAAGAACTGGGCAAGGAATTCGCTACAGCAGCTGACAAGATGTACTACAACGGTGCATACTATCTGGCTGAGTATTCCCCTCAGGAGAAACGTGTATTAAAGAAGAATCCTTCCAACTATGATGTTGCTAATGTGTTCATCGATGAGGTTCAGCAGATTTACAACGCAGAAGCAGATACGATCGGCCCTGAAATGATCAAGCGTGGTGAAATTGACTATGCAACCATCAGCGCTGATCTGCTGGAAGACTGGCAGGGCAATGAAGAAACAAAGAATCTGGTAAGCCGGGAGCGTCCTTCTACCAGTTATTCTTACTTCTACTGCTTTAACTTTGATCCTCAGTTCGATGAAGCTTACGAACCCGATAACTGGAGAAAAGCAGTAAATAACGAAAACTTCCGTAAAGCTCTGTATTATGGTCTTGATAAGGTGAAGGAAGTAGCGGTGCTTGAGCCTTCCACTCCTGAAGATTATACACTGGCTACCGTTACACCTTTTGATTTTGCTTACAATGCAGATGGCACTGATTTCACAACAGTTGGCGCACTTGCAGACAAGGGAGATACCTTTGATGAAGCAAAGGCCATTGAATACAGGGATGCTGCAGTGGAAGAACTGACAGCAGAAGGTGTTACCTTCCCCGTGAAGGCGCTTATGTGTTACAATCCCAGCACGACAGACTGGGATAAGGAATGTCAGGTAGTAGAACAGCAGATGGAAGCACTGCTGGGCAGCGATTTCATTGATATCATCATTGAAGCAGGCCCTACTGACAACTTCCTGACAGAAGTTCGTCGTTCCGGTAAGTACGCATTCATGAAGTGCGGATGGGGCGCTGACTATGCAGATCCCGAAACCTGGACAGATCCTTTCTATCAGGCAGCTGGTGAATCCGGATATGATCCTGGTTACAAATATGCATTCCTTGCAAAGGCAATTGAAGAGGGTACTCCTGCTGCAGCAGCAGTTCAGGAATATTTCGATAAGGTTGATGCAGCTAAGGAAATCACTGTTGATACAAATGCGCGTTATGAAGCATTTGCGGAAGCTGAAGCAGTGCTGATGGACCATGCACTGGTAATTCCTTTCAGCATCACAGTAAGCTCCTATATTTCCACCAAGCTGAATGTATTTGAAGCGCAGTATGCGCCTTTCGGTGTATCCAAGTTAAGATTCAAAGGTCAGCATTTGCAGGATACTTATGTATCCATGGAACAGTACGAGGCTAACAAAGCAAAATAAGCCCCAAAAGTGCATAGTTCATACATTTTCGCTCCTCCCCGCTCCGGGGAGGAGCATAAAAATGTTCTCGGAAACGGAGGATGAATTCCTCTGTTTCCGAGTGCGTTTTTAACGTCAGAGCACAAGCAGCAGGATTGCTTTTTGTGTTGTGGCGCGATCGCATATACATAATCAAATGAAGGAGTAGTTCACATGTTAAAGTATCTGGCAAAACGAATCGGGCGTTCGCTGATCACGCTGGTAATTATTCTGACCATCGTTTTCTGCCTGCTGCGTCTGATGCCCATTGAAGGGTATTTCCCCAACTATGAAAAGATGACCCCTCAGCAGATTCAGGTAGGTCTGGAAGAAATGGGGCTGACAGATCCGCTTCCTGTACAGATCGTGCGTTTCTTTAAAGATCTGCTTCATGGTGATCTGGGCACATCCCGCATTTATCGCGCAAATGTGGCGGTAACGGAAATTCTTGCGGACAAGGTGCCGGTTTCCATCAAGCTGGGTGTGTTTTCCATGATTGTTTCCCTCTTGATCGGCATTCCGATGGGCGCGTTGATGGCACGGTATAAATATCGTTTCTTTGATAAGCTGGGAACCATGTTCATCGTGTGCATACAGGCGATACCGGCAGCTGTTTATTTCCTGTACATTCAGCTTTACGGGACACAGATTCTGAACGTGGGACTGCTTTTTGATATTAACAATCCCAAATACTGGATTTTACCGGTACTTTCCATGTCTTTAAATAACATTGCGTTTTACGGAATGTGGCTGCGCCGTTATATGGTGGATGAAAGCAATAAGGACTATGTGAAGCTGGCAAAGGCGAAAGGCGTATCCGAAGGCGGTGTTATGTTTAAACATATTTTCCGCAATGCTTTCGTGCCCCTGGCACAGTATATTCCTACCGCGTTTTTAAATACGGTAATCGGTTCCATTTATATTGAATCTCTTTACAGTGTCCCCGGAATGGGCGGTCTGTTGGTAACGGTAATCAAAAAGCATGACAACACCATGGTCCAGGGAATTGTTTTGCTTTATGCCTGCGTTGGTGTTTTGGGCCTGATGTTGGGAGATGTTTTGATGGTTATTCTGGATCCCAGAATCAGCCTTGGAAAGAAAGAAGGTGACAGATAATGAAGCAATTTTCCTACCGACATGCCAAAGAGGCAGAATTGATGAAAAGCATGGAAGAAGCAGTGAAAGAGCAGACGAATCTGTCCGAAGAAGAACTGTTTTCCTTTGCCGAATTCAATGAAAAAGAAGTGGAAAAAACAGGCTACAGCAATTACTCCTACTGGAGAAGCACGCTGCAGGCCTTTCTGAAAAATAAAATGGCTGTGGTACTTTTATTTCTGCTTGGACTGTTGCTTTTGTTCACTTTTATTCAGCCCTATCTGCCCAATCAGTATGATCCCAATATGATCATTAATGATGAAAACGGCATGCAGTACCGTAATATTCCGCCCGGGGATCAGTTCATTCTGGGTACCAACTCCATCGGACAGGATCTGTGGGCACGTATCTGGTCAGGAACCAGAACTTCTCTGTTTATCGGTCTTTCCGTTGCGCTGGCAGAGGCGCTGATCGGCATCACCATCGGTGTGCTCTGGGGCTATGTCAGAAAGCTGGATTTCATCCTGACAGAAATTTATAACATTATTGATAATATCCCCAACACGATCATACTGATCCTGATTTCCTACATTTTAAAGCCCAGCGTAAAGACGCTGATCTTTGCCATGTGTCTGACCGGATGGATTCAGATGGCCCGCTTTATCCGAAATCAGATCCTGATTATCAGAGACCGGGATTATAATGTTGCCAGCCGCTGTCTGGGAACTCCTACCTCAAAAATCATGATCAAGAACCTGCTTCCTTATCTGGTTTCCGTTATCATGCTGCGTATGGCACTGACCATTCCTGCGGCGATCGGCAACGAGGTGTTTATCACTTACATTGGACTGGGACTTCCCGTTGATACCCCCAGCCTTGGAAATCTGATCAATGAAGGTCGTGCGCTGATCACCAGCCCTGCGCTGCGTTATCAGCTGGTATACCCGACCCTGATCCTTTCCTTTGTGACCATTTCATTTTATATTATTGGTAATGCCTTCTCCGATGCGGCGGATCCGAAGAATCATGTCTGAGAAATGGGGGGAGTAAAAATGGCTGAAAAAATGCTGACAGTTGAGAATCTGGAAATCAAGTTTGACCTGCGCGGAAAAAAATTAAATGCCATCCGCGGTATTTCACTGGATCTGTACAAAGGTGAGATTCTGGCTATCGTAGGAGAGTCAGGCAGCGGAAAATCCGTATTTACCAAATCCTTTATGGGACTTTTGGAGCAGAACGGAAAGGTGACCGATGGCACGATCATGTACTATGGCTGTGACGATGGCGTGCCGGTGGAACTGACCTCTTTAAAAAAAGAAAAAGAGTGGTATAAAATCCGGGGGCATGAAATTGCAATGATCATGCAGGATCCCATGACGAGTTTGAATCCTTTGAAAACGATCGGGGCACAGATCATGGAAGCGGTGCTGCTGCACCAGCACTTAAACCGGGCCGAGGCGAAGGCAAAAACGCTGGAATACTTAAAGGATGTAGGCATACAGGATCCTGAAAGACGTTTTGAGCAGTATCCGCATGAATTTTCCGGCGGTATGAGACAGCGTGTGGTAATTGCGATTGCAATTGCATGTAATCCTCAGATTCTGATCTGTGATGAGCCCACCACCGCTCTGGATGTGACCATTCAGGCACAGATACTGGATTTGATTAAGGAGCTGCGTCATAAATATAAATTATCCGTTATCCTCATCACCCATGACCTGGGTGTTGTGGCAAACATTGCGGACAGAGTTGCTGTTATGTATGCGGGAGATATTGTGGAAATCGGAACCTCTGAGGATATTTTCTATGATCCCAGACATCCTTATACCTGGGCTTTGCTTTCTTCCCTGCCTCAGATCGGTGTAAAGGGTGAGAACCTGTTTTCAATTCCCGGTACGCCGCCCAACCTGTTTACTGAGGTGAAGGGAGATGCTTTTGCACCCCGTAACCCGAAAGCTCTGAAAATCGATTTTATCGAAAGACCGCCTTATTTTGAAGTATCGCCCACACACAAGGCAAGAACCTGGCTTCTGGATCCCAGAGCGCCCAAGGTGGATCCGCCTGAAGTGGTTGAAAAAATCAGAAACGGAGGCCTGATCTGATGGAAAGAGAAGTATTATTGGAAGTAAAGGACCTGGATGTGTCTTTCGGCGAAAAGAAAAAGCGTTACGATGCGGTTAAAAAGGTCAATTTTAAGATATATAAGGGTGAAACTTTCGGACTGGTAGGCGAATCCGGTTCCGGCAAAACAACCATCGGTCGTGCGATTATGCGAATCATCCCCACCGCCGGCGGTGAGATCCTTTATAAAGGGGAGAAGATCAACGGAAAGATCTCAAAGGAGCTGGACCATAAAGTGATCCGGGAAATCCAGATGATTTTTCAGGATCCCCAGGCATCCTTAAATGAGCGTGCAAAGGTGGACTATATCATCAGCGAAGGCCTGATGAACTTTGAAAAGAATCTTTCCGAAGAAGAAAGATTAAAAAGAGTGGATCATGCACTGAGTGAAGTGGGACTTCTGCCTGAATTTGCAAGCCGTTTCCCGCATGAGTTTTCCGGCGGACAAAGGCAGCGTATCGGTATTGCGCGGGCATTGATCATGAATCCGGAATTCATTATTGCGGATGAACCGATTTCTGCGCTGGATGTATCCGTCCGTGCACAGGTGTTGAATCTGCTGTCAGACATGCAGAAGAAGCATCAGATCACTTATCTGTTCATCGCGCACGATCTGTCTGTAATGCGTTTTATCACCGACAGAATCGCAGTTATTCACAAGGGAGAAATTGTGGAGATGGCCGAGACGGAAGAACTGGTGACCAATCCGATTCATCCCTATACAAGAGCACTGTTATCTGCAATTCCCATGCCGGATCCCAGACACGAGCGCAGCAAAAAGCTTTTGGTTTACGATCCTGACATGCATGATTATAAAAATAGTCCGCCTTCCTGGAAGGAACTGGCACCGGAGCATTACGTGCTGGCAAACGATAAAGAAGCACAGGAATGGGTGAAATAAGAGTTCGGCTCACGCGTCTTTTGCGTGAAAGCCCGGAGGAGAGAGGGAAGCATGAACTACGCAGTCTTAAACAAAGCGATTGTTACGATTTATGAATGCCCGGCATATACAATGCAGTCCAAAGAAGGACAGACACTGTCTTCTATAGCCGATCAGGGCCTGTACGGGATGCTGATCGCCATTACCGGGGAAGAAGAAAACGGATTCTATCCGGTACGGACATTTTACGGATATACAGGTTATCTCTCTGTGGAAGATGCTGACCTGTTAAGTCAAAAAGAAGCCGAAAGCTGGGAAGCGGATAATCTGCATGTGGTAAGCGGCTTCTGTGTGGATGTAATGTCTCTACCAAAAGTACAGGGCGTCTGCCTGATCAGCCTGTTTCGCGGTGCGCTGCTTGCAGTGGAAGAGTGGGATTTGGAGGACTCAGGATGGGCCATGATTCGTCTGGCAGATGGGCAGCAGGGCTATATCAGAAATCAGTTCCTGACAGAAAAGAAGTTTTCTCAGAAAGGTGTGTTCACCGGCGTTCCTGTACAGCGAACCATCGAGGATGAAGAGCAGTTTCGCCTGGATGTGACCGAAACGGCTAAGAAATATCTGGGCGTACAGTACCGCTGGGGCGGCCGCAGCAGCGCAGGAATTGACTGCTCCGGGCTGACTTCAGAGAGCTATCTGTTAAATGGAATTCTGACCTTTAGGGATGCGAAGATTAAGGAAGGTTTCCCGGTACATGAGATTTCCAGAGCTGATATCAAACCCGGCGATCTTTTATATTTCCCGGGCCATATCGGTATGTATCTTGGGGACGGAGACTATATTCATTCCACCGGCAGGACAGGAAGCGGAGGTGTTGTCATCAACAGCTTAAATCCCGAAAGCCCTGTTTTCAGACAGGACCTGCTGGACAGCCTTTATGCGGTGGGAAGTATTTTCTGAGATTTGATGAAATGACGCATATGTCTGCGTTTTCATTAGCGTCGGTGCACAGATGGGCAAATTGCCGTCTGTACACCGACGCTAACAATAGTGGCCGTATTGCATAGGATAACATTCGGACAGGAGAAAAATATGGACACAAGACTTACTTTGGAAAAAAGAATTGAAGCGGAATTAAAAAGCTACGATGGTAAAATGTGCATTTATGCGGATGATCTGAAAGGAAATGTGATCGCCATCGGCGCAGATGAAAAATTCGAGACAGCCAGCACGGTAAAAACCTACATTCTGGCCTGCCTTTTTGACGAAATCGAAAAGGGACATGCCAGTCTGGAGGATATGCTGACCTATAAGCAGTCCCATGTGGTAGACGGAAGCGGTGTGCTTTGTGCTCTGGATCCTGGTGCTGTGCTTCGTGTGAAGGACGTGGCAACCCTGATGATCATCGTCAGCGACAATATTGCCACCAATATGATGATTGACTATCTGGGTCAGGATACCATTAATGAATGTATTCAGAAGCTGGGCTGTAAAGATACCGTTTTACACAATCCCATTCATTTTGATCAATATGAAAAACTGGGAACCACAACGCCCAGAGATTATGCGAGCATGTTTACCCGTCTGGCAAAGCATGAGCTGATCAGCCCTGCTTCCGATGAAAAAATGCTGGAAATTTTCAAAAAGCAGCATTACAACAGCATGATTACCAAGTATTTCCATCATTTTTACATGTACAGCGACAAGACGGATGATATTCTGGTTCAGGTTGCCAGCAAGAGCGGAAGCATGGATGCCTGCAGAAATGATGGAGGCATTATTTACACACCTTACGGACCTTATGTGCTGGTGATGTTAAATAAGGAATTTTCCGATGCCATGTATTATCCGGCTCATCCGGCTACCGTGTTCGGTGCAAGAGTCAGCCGGATGCTGTTTGACCAGTTTATTGCGCTTGAGGGACGGTTTGTGCTGTAAGCTTGTCAATCATGTTCCTGAGAGGGTGAGGGAACAGATGTTATTATATTTTAAATATGAATAAACCAGGGCAGTTCCTTTGCGGAAACTGCCCTGATTTTACGTTGTATCCGGGTTACTGCAAACAGCAACTGTGTCCGGGGACCCGGACAAACGCTCTGACATCTTTATTTTCGGTAAAAATCTATCATCTTATCCAACCGGGATGTCATATTTGCCATCACCAGATCCAGTACAGCAAGCGCTGCCATACATTCCACCACCACAACGGCTCTGGGAACGATGACGGGATCATGACGGCCCTTGATCTGTACCGTTCTGTTATCATGATCACGGCCGATGGTTTCCTGTTCCTGGAAGATGGAAGGGGTGGGTTTTACATAGGCCCGCAGCGTGATCGGATCGCCGTCGCTCATGCCGCCCAAAATACCGCCGGCATGATTGGTCTTTTTATGAACACCGCTTTCATCCGCGTAAAAAGCATCATTGTTCTGAGAACCCTTTGCCTGCGCAACAGTAAAACCATCACCGAATTCTACAGCTTTTACGGCGCCGATGGACGTGATCGCAGCGGAGAGACGTGCGTTGAGTTTGTCAAAAACCGGCTCTCCGATGCCTACAGGCATGCCGGTGATGACACATTCGATGCAGCCGCCGGAGGAATCCTTATTCGCCATGCATTCCTTTAAATATGCTTCCGCTTCCAGACTGGCTGTGCGGTCGGGCATGGAAGTGGGGGTTTCCAGAATTGCAGCTTTTTCAAAGCGGTTTATGTCGATGGAAACAGGGCCGATGGATTTGGTATAAGCGCAGATTTCAATTCCAAGTTCCTTTAAAATCTTTGCAGCAATTGCGCCGGAAGCAACCCGGCCGATGGTTTCTCTGCCGGAGGAGCGGCCGCCGCCTCTGTAATCCCGAAATCCATATTTTTCATCAAAGGTGTAATCCGCGTGTCCGGGACGGTAGTAGGAAGCGATTTCCGAATAATCACCGGAGCGCTGGGAGGTGTTGGGCACAAGCAAAGAGATGGGTGTGCCGGTTGTTTTACCCTCAAAAACGCCGGAAAGAATCTGCACTTCATCGGATTCTTTTCTGGGGGTTGAGATGGAAGTGGAGCCGGGTTTTCTTCTGTTTAAATAGGCCTGGATGTCACTTTCGGTGAGGGAAAGGCCTGCGGGACAGCCATCCACAACGACGCCCAGCGCCTTGCCGTGGGATTCTCCCCAGGTGGTGATTGTAAAATATTTTCCAAAGGTTGAGCCTGCCATAATTGTATCCTTTCTGCAGCTTGTGATGTAGAGGTTAATATGCCAGCCGAATAAGTCGTACAGGAAATGCGCTCCTGGGGGTATATACAATTTGAATTGTCAGAAATACCCCAATTTCATGCAAAAGAGCCGATAAACACAGCTTTGGGGGTATATGGCACTGAAGTTGCCTGAAATACCCCGAAAAATGCGTAAGTGCAGGGTATTGTGGAAAACTCCAAACGTATATGCCCCCAAGGAAGCAAGAAACAGGCGCAAAACGCTGTTTTGGGGGTATTTAGCAGGAAAATATCCGTATATACCCCGGAACGGCAGTCTGTAAGCCATATTATGCTGCATTTTCAGGTGCCCTGCGGCTGAAATGCCTGACAAGGGGCAGAAACAGCTGCTGCACACATTTTGTATAGTATAAAACATTTTTTTGACGGACACAAGGGAATCTGTTATACTTAAATGAATTACAGCAGTATCGGAGGATTTCATGAAAAAAGTAAGACAGGCTAATCTGGAACTTTTGCGCATCATTACGATGCTGATGATCGTGACAATACACATGGCTAATCATGGTGATCTGATCACTTTTGCAAAGCAGGGAACAGTTTCCTATTATATCGTGTGGATTTTGTTCGGCATGGGATTTGGCAGCATCACAATTTATCTGCTGATCAGCAGTTACTTTCTGATCGATGCAAAGTTTTCTTTGTGGAAAATTGCGAAGATGGGCGGGCAGGTCTTTTTTTATGCATTTGGAATTACAGCACTGTTCTGGACCTTTACCGATGTGGAGCACGAATTGAAAACCATGGTGTTTTCGGTATTGCCAATCGCATCGGATTTTTACTGGTTTGTGTCCATGTATGTGGGGATGTATCTGCTTTCTCCGATCTTAAACAAGCTGATTCGTGCCATGACCAAAAGGCAGCTGGAATGTGCCATGGCGCTGAGCTTTCTTCTGGTTTCTGTCTGGCCGAACATCATTTATTATTCATCGGCCTTAAATACGGCGGGGGGAGTGAGCATCAGCTGGTTTTTGACGGTATATCTGTTCGGCGCTTATATGAAGCTGTATTACAAGCCCGATGGTCATTTTGGAAAGAAGCTGCTTTGGGCAATCGGCGCTTCTTTGCTGATTCCTTTAAGCCGGTTTGTGATCGAAGCTCTCTTGCAGACACCGCTTGGAAAAATCAGCATTCTGGATGATTTAATGTGGGGCTACAGCGTATTTTTCAGTTACAGTTCCATTCTGTCGAGTTTGTCTGCTATCCTGTGGTTTATCGCTTTTCTGAATCTGGAAATTAAACCGGGAAAAGCGGCAAACATGATCAATAAGGTTGCGGGAGCAGCATTTGGAGTATACCTGATCCATGATCATCTGTATATCAGAGAAACTTTATGGGATAAGGTTTGTGCTTATAACTGGCTGGACAAATGGTATCTGCTGCCGGCCTGTATCGGTACGGTTATCGTGATTTATACGGTCTGTACGTTGATGGAACTGTTGCGGCAGAAGCTGTTTACACCGATTGACAATAATGAAAAGCTGAGAGGCTTTTTTCTGAAAATTGACGATAAGCTCAGAAAAATGTGGAGAGGATAAGAGGGCAGCAGTATGCCCCTATGGAGGAATTTATGGAAAAAATGAAATATCAGGTATTAAAGCAGGAAGGCAGAGCCAAACGCGCGGTGGTGGAGACGGTGCACGGCACAATTCAGACCCCTGTATTCATGAATGTGGGAACTGTAGCGGCGATCAAAGGCGCGGTATCCACAGAAGATCTGGAGCAGATCGGCACGCAGGTGGAACTGTCCAACACCTATCATCTGCATGTGCGTCCCGGCGATGATAAAATCAAACAGTTCGGCGGCCTTCATAAGTTTATGTCCTGGAACAAACCGATTCTGACTGATTCGGGCGGTTTTCAGGTCTTTTCCCTGGCCGGTCTTAGAAAGATTAAGGAAGAGGGCGTAACGTTCCGCTGCCATATTGACGGACACAAGATCTTCATGGGACCGGAAGAAAGCATGCGGATTCAGTCCAATCTGGCCTCTACCATAGCGATGGCTTTTGACGAATGTGCGCCGGCAAAGGCGGAAAGAGATTATGTGATTAATTCCGTTGCCCGTACCACGCGCTGGCTGGAGCGCTGTCAGAAAGAAATGAACCGGTTAAACGGCCTGGAGGACACCATCAACAAAAACCAGCTCCTGTTTGGCATCAATCAGGGGGCAGTTTATACAGACATTCGTATTGAACATGCAAAACGGATTTCCGAAATGAATCTGGACGGATATGCGGTTGGCGGACTGGCAGTAGGTGAAACCCACGAAGAAATGTATCATGTTCTGGATGAAACCGTGCCTTATCTGCCTCTTGATAAACCCACGTATCTGATGGGGGTAGGCACCCCTGCCAACATTCTGGAGTCAGTGGACCGCGGTGTGGACTTCTTTGACTGCGTATATCCCACCAGAAACGGCCGTCACGGACATCTGTATACAAATTTTGGGAAGATCAATCTTTTCAATGCAAAATATGAACTGGATGACCGCCCGATCGAACCCGGATGTCAGTGTCCGGCCTGCAGACGATATTCCAGAGCCTATATCCGCCATCTGCTGAAGGCAAAAGAAATGCTGGGCATGCGCCTGTGTGTGCTTCACAACCTGTATTTCTACAACACCATGATGACCGAAATCCGCAATGCTCTGGACAATGGAGAATTTGCTGCCTACAAAAAGCGCAAACTCGATGGCATGCTGCAGGGAGAACAGTAAGGTAAAATACTTGACGGAATGCAAAATATTGTGTATGATGAACTGTAGACGTCCGGCGGATGGCCGAAGGTGCGCAGATGCTGCTTAAACGGGAGGGCTGCGCGTTTGGCATCAGGTACGCTTGCGGCGTACTTGAAAGGATGAGTTTAGGAGGAACAGACCGCATGAGCATTTTATTGACAGAGGCGACAGAAACAGTGAGCATGGTGCCGATGATTATCATGTATGTAGTGATTTTCGGTGCGTTTTTCTACTTCGCATTGTACCGTCCCCAGAAGAAGGAACAGAAGAAGATGAACGCAATGCTTTCCACTCTTGAGATCGGTGATTGCATTCTGACAAACAGCGGATTTTACGGTATCGTAATCGATATCACAGAAGACACTGTAATCGTGGAATTCGGCAACAATAAGAACTGCCGTATCCCCATGCAGAAGAGCGCTATCGCACAGGTAGAAAAAGCAGAAGATTGATGAGAACTTTTAGAAGACCCGGCTTTGTGTCGGGTCTTTTTCTCCACAAAATAAATGCGCTGACCCAAAGAAAAGGGCTGTGGCGCTGATTTTCGGAAAGTGACAGGAGGATTTGACATGAAAGTAGTGGATATGCATTGTGATACCATCAGTGAGCTGTTGGAACATAAAAAAATAGGATGGACACTGGCTGACAATGATATGCATCTTCGCCTGGATAAGATGGAAGCAGGTGATTATCTGCTGCAGAACTTTGCACTGTTTGTCAATCTGGGCAGACCGACAGATCCATATGAGCAGGCCATGATTTTGGCGGATTGCTTTGACGAACAGATGAAGCAGTTTGGTGACAGAATCAGTCAGGTGAGAAGCTTTGCAGATATAGAAAAAAATCGGGCAGAAGGAAAAATTTCTGCTATGCTCACCATTGAAGAAGGCGGTGTTTGCAAGGGAAGTCTGGAAAAATTAAGAAAATTTTATGACCGCGGTGTGCGCATGATGACATTGACATGGAATTATCCCAATGAAATCGGTCATCCCAATGCGCCGATGTCTGACAATATAGAGGCAGATCCGGATTATTCCACGCCGGAAGTCAAAAAGGGATTGACAGAGCTGGGGATTGATTTTGTGGAAGAAATGCAGAAAATGGGCATGATCGTGGATGTGTCCCATCTTTCTGATGCAGGATTCTGGGATGTTGTAAAATATACGAAAAAGCCTTTTGTAGCCAGTCATTCCAATGCCAGAGCCGTCTGTAAAAATGTGCGGAATCTGACAGATGAAATGATTCGGGCCCTGGCTGAAAAGGGCGGTGTCACCGGATTGAATTTCTGCTCCGAATTTCTGGAAGATTTTCAGAATGGAATCAGACCTGCCGGAACGATTTCTTCCGTGGTGGATCATGCAAAACATATCGTCAATGTGGGCGGAATCGAATGCCTGGGGCTTGGCAGCGATTTTGACGGAATTACCACGCATGCCGAACTGACCGGAGGCGATAAATTACCGCTTTTAGATGATGCGCTGGCAAAGGGCGGATTTAGTGCCGCGCAGAGAGAGAAGATTTTTTCCGGCAATGTGCTGAGACTGTATAAAGAGGTTCTTTGACCCATGCTGCTGTTTGAGAAGAACAAACTTGCTAATTTGAGTTTGGGATGATATACTTGATCCTGAGATCAATCTCACATTCCTGGGAAATGCGAAAACCCTGACTACGGAGTTACGACATGAATATTAACGAAATTGCAAAGCTGGCAGAGGTTTCCCGAGCAACGGTATCCCGTTATTTAAATGATGGTTATGTCAGCGCAGAGAAGAGAGAACGGATCCAGCAGGTTATTGAACAGACCGGTTATAAACCATCCGCGCAGGCCCAGACGCTGCGGACGAAGAAAACCAGACAGGTGGGCGTGATCATTTCCAGACTCAATTCCGAATCGATCAGCAATATGGTTTCCGGTGTGGGAAATGTTTTGAAGGAAGCAGGCTTTCAGATGCTTTTGGCCAATGCTGAAGGACATGAGAGCGAAGAAGTGGAGTATCTGAAGCTTTTCGCGGAAAATCATGTGGACGGCATAGTTTTGATCGGAACGGTTTTTACAGCGGAGCATAAACGCGCAATGAGGGCATTGCAGGTACCGATTGTTATTTTGGGAGAGAAGCTGGAAGGATATTCCTGTGTCTATCAGGATGATTATAATGCTGCCAGGGAAGCGACAAAAATGCTGCTTGTGAATGCCAAAAGTATTGGATATATCGGTGTGACACAAAAGGACTGGGCTGTAGGAAGCGAAAGAAAGCGGGGCTTTCTGGATGTTTTAAAGGAACAGGGAATCGAGTGGGAGGAAAGCCGATATGTGGAATGCGGTTTCACTCCTGAAGAAGGCTATAACGGAATTGTGGAACTCAGAAAGCGCTATCCCAAAATGGATACTGTTTTTGTGGCAACGGATACAATGGCTTTGGGTGTGATGGCCTGGGCTATGGAGGCCGGACTGCGAATTCCGGAAGATCTCGCACTGGTCAGCGTGGGAGATACCGGAAACGGAAAGATGATGCGGCCGGCACTCAGCAGCGTGCATTTTTATTATCGGACAAGCGGTCAGGAAGCTGCCAAAATTCTTCTGGAGCTTCTGGAGGGCAAACCGGCCGGCAAAGAGGTGAGAATGGGCTATCGAACTTCGCCCAGAGGAACTACCAGGCAGATGTCAGAATGAACCCCATGAGAATATCAGCGCTCATAAAAATATGTTTTAGAATTTATTAAGAAACCCTTCGGGAATCTTTTCAAGATTTCTGAAGGGCCTTTTTATTTTCACAGGTTATGATTTTTTCAAAATAACAAACGGAGGAAAAATTATGAGTGAGATGGAAAATGCACAGGGTGCAAACTGTGACTGCAGGAAAAAACGGGGCCTGAAAATTGCCGGGATCGTATTGCTGATTTTAAGCTTGCCTATAGTGGTTCCGGTGGCTGTCTGCATTTTGGCGGCAATTGTAATGATACTGGCCGCATTGGCCTGCGCCGGTCTGGCGGTATTGGCGGGAATCGGCTTTTGTGTTCTGGCGGTTCTGGTATGTCTGGCGATGATTCTGTTCTGCGGAGTGGTAGGGATCGGCTTTGCAATTGTTCTTATATCGTCAGCCCCGGCCAGCGGCCTTGCACTTCTGGGCTTATGCCTGATGCTGATTGGTGCAGGGGTGATCGGCTGTTATCTTTGCTGGCAGATCGGGCGTCTTTGTGTCTGGGCAGCCGGGAAGCTGTTTGTATGGATCGGTCATTTTTTTACAAAAGGAAACAAAGAAAAAGCTGAATCTGCAGCAGAAAAATGGGAAGAATGCGAGGTGCAGGAAGATGAAGCATAAGACGACAAAAACAGTTCTGATCGTATCACTGGCAGCTTTTGCTATGGGCGGCATCTGTCTGGGTGCCGGAATTGCCATGGGAGGATCGCCTTCGTTTTACTATGATAAAGACGGAATTCACGTGCTGGAAAATGCAAAGGAATTGGAAACTTCCGATTACGTGCTTGAAAAGACAGTGTCTGACAGCATTAAAAATCTGGAGATCAGTCTGTACGACGCGAACCTGGAGCTTGTATCCGGCACAGGATGGGAAGTGGAATATGTCTTAAGCGGAGAGCGATATGAACCGGAATTTTCTATGGAAAATGAAACATTGCTCATAAAGGAAAACGAAAACTATCGCTCTGACCGTTACTGGTGTGTTTTTGATGGTTTTTGGGGAAGCACATCGTATGAACGTCAGGTCAGCCCATATGTGAAAATTACCGTTCCGGATTTTGCTGTTCTGGATAAGGCAGATCTTTCGGTTCAGTATGGCAATATCTCCATAGAAAAAGCGCTGAGGGCCGAAAAACTTGAGGTGACCTCTGAAAGTGGAGAGATGCACATGGACGGCTGGGTGGGAACTTCTTTAACCTGTGAAATGGACTATGGTGCGTTTGTAGCCGGAGCGCTTTCCGGCGAAGAAATTATGATCGAAAATTATAATGGGAATGTCAAAATGTCAGGTCTGGATGCCGAAAATGCAGTGATTGACATGGAGTATGGTGACCTGGAAACCCGGGTGGGTGCTGTTCATAGCCTGGATGTAGAAGCACAAAATGGCGAAGTGCACCTGAAGCTGGAAAAGCCCATGAGCGAATATGGAGTAAGTCTCCACACAAAATACGGTACAATTCGGACCTCTCAGGGAATTGTGAAAGATCAGGATGAAGAAGCTGATCAGGATTACATCGAGCTCAAGGATGAAAGGGCGGCGATTCATGTTTATTCCGAAAATGGCGACATCATGATTCGGGATTGACAGAAAACGGAAAGAACCATATCTGGAAAGAATAGAAAAAATATCTTCTATTCCGGGAAGTTATAAAGACCATGCCCTTTCGGCATGGTCTTTTTGTTACTAACAGTTGAAAAAGTGACATTCATACGATAAAATAGAGGATAATTGCAGCAATTATCCGATACGGTGCAATTTACAGAGCAAATCGCAGCGGTCCCCGCATTGCGAACGCCCTGCGGTGAATAAATTTGGAGGTTTTAGTATGGAATTAAATATTGTATGCATTCCCGGTGACGGAATTGGCCCTGAAATTGTGGCCGAAGCTAAAAAAGTGCTGAATAAAGTTGCTTCAAAATATGGACATGTGATGAATTTTAAGGATATTCTGATGGGAGGCGCATCCATTGATGTGCATGGCGTTCCGCTGACCGATGAAGCGATTGCCCAGGCCAAGGCTGCCGATGCGGTGCTGATGGGCTCCATCGGCGGAGATACCAACACGTCTCCCTGGTACAAACTGCCGCCTCAGAATCGTCCGGAGGCGGGGCTGTTAAAGATTCGTAAGGCTTTGAACCTGTTTGCCAACCTGCGTCCCGCTTATCTGTATGAAGAGCTCGCCGCAGCCTGCCCGTTAAAGGAAGAGATCAGCAAAGCGGGTTTTGATATGCTGATTATGCGTGAGCTGACCGGCGGTCTTTATTTCGGAGAGAGAAAGACTGTGGAAGAAAACGGCGTGCGTAAGGCGATCGATACGCTTACCTATGATGAAAATGAGATCCGCCGCATTGCGATCAAGGGCTTTGAGATTGCAAGAAAGCGCAGACATAAAGTGACCAGTGTGGACAAGGCAAATGTGCTGGATTCCTCCCGTCTGTGGAGAGCAGTGGTCAATGAAGTGGCAAAGGATTATCCCGATGTAGAGCTGGAACACATGCTGGTGGACAACTGTGCGATGCAGCTTGTCAAAGATCCCGCACAGTTTGATGTAATTCTGACTGAGAATATGTTCGGGGATATTTTATCCGATGAAGCGAGCATGGTGACCGGTTCCATCGGAATGCTGTCTTCTGCAAGTCTCAATGATACAAAATTTGGTCTGTATGAGCCCAGCCACGGCAGCGCGCCCGACATTGCCGGCAAGGACATCGCTAATCCCATCGCGACAGTGCTCAGCGCAGCGATGATGCTTCGTTATACTTTTGATCTTGACAAAGAGGCGGATGCCATTGAAAATGCTGTTAAACAGGTTTTAAAAGACGGCTACAGAACCGGAGACATTATGTCGGAAGGCTGTGTCAAAGTCGGATGCAGGCAGATGGGCGATCTGCTGGCAGAGCGGATTTAAGGAATGGTTGAAAAAGGCAGAGCAGTTTTTTACTGCTTTGGAATGGAGGATAACATGAAAAAAAGTGACAATGTAACACAGGGCGTTCAGCAGGCGCCTCACAGAAGTCTTTTTAATGCGCTGGGGTACACCGAAGAAGAGCGCCGCAGACCGATGATCGGTATTGTCAGCTCTTATAATGAGATCGTGCCCGGTCATATGAATCTGGATAAAATCACGGAGGCCGTAAAGCTGGGAGTTGCCATGGCAGGCGGCACTCCGGTTGTATTCCCTGCAATTGCTGTCTGTGACGGCATCGCAATGGGCCATGTGGGAATGAAATATTCCCTGGTGACCCGTGATCTGATTTGTGACAGTACAGAATGTATGGCGCAGGCACATCAGTTTGACGGACTGGTTTGCATTCCCAACTGTGACAAGAACGTTCCGGGACTTTTAATGGCAGCAGCCCGCGTGAACATTCCTACGATTTTTGTATCCGGCGGCCCCATGCTGGCCGGACGCGTAAAGGGAGAAAAGAGAAGCCTTTCTTCCATGTTTGAAGCGGTTGGTTCCGTGGCAGCAGGTACGATGACGCTGGATGATCTGGCTGAATTTGAAGAGAAAGTATGTCCTACCTGCGGTTCCTGTTCCGGCATGTACACCGCAAACTCCATGAACTGTCTGACTGAGGCGCTGGGCATGGGCTTAAAGGGCAATGGAACGATTCCGGCAGTATATTCCGAAAGAATCCGTCTGGCAAAACATGCCGGCATGAAAATCATGGAACTGGTGGAAAAAGATATCCGTCCCCGTGACATTATGACAGAAAAGGCATTTATGAATGCGCTGACCATCGATATGGCACTGGGTTGTTCCACAAACTCCATGCTGCATCTGCCCGCAATCGCGCACGAAGCCGGCGTGGAACTGAACATGGAAATTGCCAATGAACTGTCTGCAAAGACCCCTAATCTGTGCCATCTGGCACCCGCAGGTCCCACCTATATGGAAGACTTAAATGAGGCCGGCGGCGTTTATGCGGTTATGAATGAACTGAATAAGAAAGGCCTGTTATACACCGATCTGATCACCGTAACCGGTAAGACGGTGGGCGAAAATATCGCAGGCTGTGTCAATAAGAATCCCGAAGTTATCCGTCCTGTGGAAAATCCTTACTCTCAGACTGGCGGCATTGCAGTTTTAAAGGGTAACCTGGCACCTGACACCGGTGTTGTAAAGCGTTCCGCAGTAGTGCCCGAAATGATGGTACATGAAGGACCCGCAAGAGTATTTGATTGTGAGGAAGATGCTATTGCGGCCATCAAAGGCGGCAAGATCGTTGCAGGCGATGTTGTGGTCATTCGTTACGAAGGCCCCAAAGGCGGTCCGGGCATGCGTGAAATGCTCAATCCCACCTCTGCAATCGCGGGAATGGGACTTGGTTCTTCCGTAGCGCTTATCACGGACGGACGTTTCTCCGGCGCATCCAGAGGCGCATCCATCGGCCATGTTTCTCCGGAAGCGGCAGTGGGCGGTCCTATCGCACTGGTAGAAGAGGGAGATATCATCAGCATCAATATTCCGGAAAACAAGCTGAATGTTAAGATTTCTGATGAAGAAATGGCAGCGAGAAAAGCAAAATGGCAGCCCAGAGAACCCAAGGTGACCACCGGATATCTGGCAAGGTATCGTGAAATGGTAACCAGCGGCAACAGAGGTGCTATCTTGGAGATAAAAAAATAAAAAGGTTGCAAATGCCGTAAGGCGGGCAACTATTGCTGTTCCTTGGTTCGCATGGCGAATTGAGAAGGAACATTAAAAAGCGATCGGGGGAATATACATATGTTATTAACAGGTGCGGAAATCATCATCGAATGTTTAAAAGAACAGGGCGTGGACACGGTTTTTGGTTATCCGGGCGGAACGATTTTAAATGTATACGATGCGCTGTACAAACACAGCGATGAAATTTTTCATGTACTGACTTCTCATGAGCAGGGTGCGGCACATGCCGCTGACGGCTATGCAAGAGCAACCGGCAAGGTTGGTGTGTGTATGGCAACCAGCGGTCCGGGCGCAACGAATCTGGTAACCGGTATTGCAACCGCTTACATGGACAGCGTGCCCATGGTGGCAATCACTGCAAATGTAAATCTGCCGCTGCTTGGAAAGGACTCCTTCCAGGAGGTGGACATTGCAGGTGTGACCATGCCCATTACCAAGCATGGTTATATCGTAAAAGATGTAAACATTCTGGCAGAAACACTTCGCAAAGCGTTCAAGATTGCAAAATCCGGCCGTCCCGGACCGGTGCTGGTGGACGTAACAAAGGATGTAACGGCCAATAAGTGTGAGTTTACGCCCATGGCTCCTGCAGCGATGGAAAGAATCAACAAATACACGGACAAAGATATCGATGCAGCACTGGAGCTGATTGCCAATGCCAGAAAACCTTTCATCTATGTTGGAGGCGGCGCGGTGGCTTCCGGCGCTTCAGAAGAGGTGAGAGCTTTTGCAAAGAAGTTAAACGCTCCTGTTTGTGATACGCTGATGGGAAAAGGTGTGTATGATGGTTATGACGCGCTTTATACCGGCATGATCGGTATGCATGGAACAAAAGCATCCAACCTTGGACTGAGCGAAAGTGATCTGGTGATTGCATTGGGAGCACGTTTCTCTGACCGTGTAACAGGCAATGCCTCCAAATTTGCAAAGAATGCAAAGGTCATTCACGTTGATATTGACAATGCGGAAATCAACAAGAATATCAGGGCAGACGTGGCTCTGGTGGGCGATTTGAAAGTCGTTTTGTCAGAACTGATTGCCAAGATGGAACAGAAGAGCAATCCCGAATGGGCAGCCCACATTATAGAGCTGAAAGAAAAATATCCGCTCAAATACGATGACAGTCAGTTAAGCTGCCCTTATGTGATGGAAGAGATTGACCGCGTGACAAAGGGTGAGGCTGTCATTACCACTGATGTAGGTCAGCATCAGATGTGGGCGTCACAGTATTTCCATTATACACAGCCCCGCACATTCCTGTCATCCGGCGGTCTCGGAACAATGGGATACGGGCTTGGCGCATGCATCGGCGCGAAGATGGGCAGACCGGAAAAAATCTGTATCAATATCGCCGGAGATGGCTGCTTCCGCATGAATATGAACGAAATGGCAACTGCAAGTCGCTACAACATCCCGATCATTCAGGTGGTTATCAACAACCATGTGTTGGGTATGGTTCGCCAGTGGCAGACATTGTTCTATGACAAACGATATTCCCAGACCGTTTTGGAAGATGCGGTTGATTTCTGTAAGGTTGCGGAAGGACTTGGCTGTGCCGCCATCCGCGTAACAACAAAAGAGGAGGTTGCGCCTGCGATTGAAAAAGCGATTGCCTTGAAAAAGCCTGTGCTGATCGAGTGCGTGATTCCAAAGGATGATAAAGTATTCCCGATGGTTCCTGCCGGTGCGCCTATCAGTGAAGTGTTCGATGGAGACGATCTGGCCAACAGATAAATGAAACAATTTGTGTCCGGATGTGTACTTTCAGCATGTTTTTTACGGTCTGCGCAGTAAATGCGCAGACCTAGCTGCTTGTTAGGAACAGTAACGAACCCTTACAATTATGTTGAAAAACTTTATTATAGCAGTTGACTAAAGCAAAAATAAAGTTTAAAATAGACCGAAACGACTGTATATCGACAAAAGTCGATTGCAGAGGCATCAAAGAATAAACTGATGCATACCTGGCATACAGGTTGAGGAGGAGAGAAAATGTCCAGAGTGTATAATTTTTCCGCAGGCCCGGCAGTATTACCGGAAGAAGTTTTAAAAGAAGCAGCAGAAGAAATGCTGGATTATAAGGGATGCGGCATGTCCGTTATGGAGATGAGCCATCGTTCCAAGATGTATGAGACAATCATCAATGAGGCAGAGGCTGATCTCAGAGAACTGATGAACATTCCTGATAATTATAAGGTTTTATTCTTACAGGGCGGTGCAAGCCAGCAGTTTGCCATGATTCCCATGAACCTGATGAAGAACGGCGTAGCCGACTACATCATCACCGGTCAGTGGGCGAAGAAAGCCTGGAAGGAAGCCAGCATGTATGGTAAGGCCAACGCCATTGCTTCTTCTGAGGATAAGACATTTTCCTATATTCCGGACTGTTCTGATCTTCCCATTTCCGAAGATGCGGACTATGTTTATATCTGTGAAAATAACACCATTTATGGTACAAAATATAAGACTCTGCCCAACACAAAGGGAAAGATTTTGGTTTCTGACGTATCCTCCTGCTTTTTATCCGAACCTGTGGATGTGACAAAGTACGGCGTAATTTATGGCGGTGTGCAGAAGAATGTGGGTCCTGCGGGCGTTGTAATCGTCATTATCAGAGAGGACCTGATCACAGAGGACGTCCTTCCCGGAACACCTACCATGCTGCGTTACAAAATTCATGCAGATGCCAAGTCTCTGTACAATACCCCTCCGGCATACGGTATTTATATCTGCGGCAAGGTGTTCAAATGGCTCAAAGCCAGGGGCGGTCTTGCTGCAATGAAAGAATATAATGAAAAGAAAGCCAAAATTCTCTATGATTTCCTGGATGAGAGCAAGCTGTTTAAGGGAACTGTCAGAAAAGAAGATCGTTCTTTGATGAATGTACCTTTTGTGACCGGTGATGCAGATCTGGATGCCAAATTTGTAAAAGAAGCAAAAGCAGCAGGCTTTGAGAATCTGAAAGGCCACCGCAGCGTAGGCGGTATGCGTGCAAGCATTTACAACGCAATGCCTATCGAAGGCGTGGAGAAGCTGGTTGAGTTCATGAAGAAATTCGAAGCTGAGAATTGCCAGTAAGATCTGGAAATGAATTGTAAAAATTGAGGAGTAAAGTTATGTACCGTTATTTATGCCTGAATCCGATTGCCAAGATCGGTCTGGATAATTTTACAAAAGAATATGAAAAAGCAGATGATATCGGAGTTGCTGACGGCATTTTAGTAAGAAGTGCTTCCATGCATGAAATGGAACTGCCGGATAACCTGCTGGCAGTAGCCCGCGCAGGTGCCGGAGTCAACAACATTCCGCTGGACAAATGTGCACAGAAAGGTATTGTTGTATTCAACACGCCCGGTGCCAATGCAAATGGTGTAAAAGAGCTGGTTATCGCAGGCATGTTGCTGGCAAGCCGTGATGTTGTGGACGGCATCAACTGGGTGAAAGAAAATAAAGAAGATCCTAATGTTGCAAAGGCTGCTGAGAAGGAAAAGAAGAAATTTGCCGGCACAGAAGTGATGGGCAAGAAGCTGGGTATCATCGGCCTGGGTGCCATCGGCGTTAAGGTTGCCAATGTTGCGAAGCATCTGGGCATGGAAGTATATGGCTATGATCCCTATGTTTCTGTAGATGCTGCATGGAACTTAAGCCGCGATGTAAAGCATGTGTTTGATGTTAATGATATTTATGATCAGTGTGACTTTATTACTGTGCATGTGCCTTTAATGGATACCACAAAGGGCATGATCAATGCAGATGCAATCGCACGCATGAAAGAGGGCGTAATCCTGTTAAACTTTGCAAGAGATCTTCTTGTGGATGAAGCAGCAGTGCTGGATGGAATTGCGGCCGGAAAGATCAGAAGATATGTTTCTGATTTCCCGAACCCTGTAACTGCAGGTCAGGAGCACTGCATTGTCATTCCTCATCTGGGAGCTTCCACTGAGGAATCCGAAGAAAACTGTGCAGTGATGGCAGTAAAGGAATTAAAAGATTATCTGGAAAACGGCAATATTTCTCACAGTGTGTACTATCCCGACTGTGATATGGGCATCTGTACTTCCGCAAGCCGTGTGATGATCTTCCATAAGAACATCGCAAACATGATCGCAAAATTCACTTCTGTGATGGGCTGGAGCAACTTAAACATTGCAAACATGATGAATAAATCCAAAGGAGAAGTTGCTATCACCATGCTGGATCTGGAATCCACAGTGAGTGAAAGCATCATCAATCAGTTGAAGACCATTGACGGTGTATTCAGAGTAAGAGTAGTAAAATAAATAGACGGTGCAGAATTTGATTTCATAATCAGATTCTGCACCGTCTTTCTATTTATGCCATAGGAAAGTCCTCCGGACTTCCTATGGCATAAAAAAGCCGCTCCGCGGGGATGCGTACTCGCGCGCGGCGAAATATGTCGCTTACGCGACCGCGCTCGACGCGAAGTGCGCGTAAAACGCGCATTATTTTTAAATACT
>JAFUMV010000054.1 GCA_017482485.1 Lachnospiraceae bacterium | reverse complement strand
TATTGCAGCAGGCCTTTCCCTGACCGGCAAAATTCCGGTGGCAAGCACTTTTGCCATGTTTGCGGCGGGCCGTGCCTTTGAGCAGGTGAGAAATTCCATCGGTTATCCTCATCTGAACGTAAAGATTGGTGCAACCCATGCCGGCATTACTGTTGGTGAGGACGGCGCTTCTCATCAGTGTAACGAAGATATCGCCCTGATGCGCACCATTCCCGGCATGACTATTTTAAATCCTTCCGATGCTGTGGAAGCAAGAGCCTGTGTGAAGGCTGCTCTGGATATGGAAGGTCCTGTCTATATGCGTTTTGGCCGTGCGGCAGTGCCGGTAATCAATGATACGCCGGATTATAAATTTGAAATCGGCAAGGGCACTGTTTTAAGAGAAGGAAGTGACGTAACCATCGTTGCCACCGGCATCCTGGTGAATTCCGCTCTGGAAGCGGCGCAGAAGCTTGCAGCAGAAGGCGTGAGCGCAGAAGTGATCAATATCTGCACAATCAAGCCTCTGGATAAGGATCTGATCATCGAAAGTGCGAAGAAAACCGGAAAAGTGGTAACTGCAGAAGAGCATTCCATCATCGGTGGTCTGGGCGGTGCGGTATGTGAGGCGCTTTCCGAAGCGTATCCCGTGCCGGTATACAGAATTGGTGTGAGGGATGTGTTCGGTGAATCCGGTTCTGCAGGCGCGCTGCTTGTGAAGTACGAGCTGGACGGCGAGGGCGTTTATAAGCAGGTAAAAGCTTTTTTAGGCAAATAAACAATAGAAAGTACGATTGGCAGACTTTCTGTTGAAATAAATAAAATACAGCGGTGGCTGTGTAAAAATAAGCCGCCCGGGATATTACCGGGCGGTATTTTGACGACAAGAGGTTAGACAATGGAAAATATTCTGGCACCATCAATTCTTTCCGCAGACGTGATGCGGATGGGGGAACAGGTAAATGCAGTTGCAGAGGCGGGGGCGAAATATCTGCACATTGATATTATGGACGGCATGTTTGTGCCTTCCATGTCTTATGGGATCTGCGTGGTGGAATCCATCCGCAAGTCCTGCAACATGATTCTGGATGTTCATCTGATGGTTACGGAACCGATCCGGCTGGTGAAAGCTTTTGCAGAGGCCGGAGCGGACATCATCACAGTGCATGAAGAGGCCTGCAGCGATGTGCGGGAAACCATTGAACTGATTCATTCCCTGGGCTGTAAAGCGGGACTCGCGATTAAGCCTGCAACACCGACAGAGACGGTGGAGGAATATCTGGATACGGTTGACCTGGTGCTGATCATGTGTGTGGAGCCCGGTTTCGGGGGACAGAAATATGTGGCCGGATCGGAAGTGAAAGTTGCAAAATCCGCTGAAATGATTGCAAAGACAGGGCGCGAGATCGACCTTGAAGTGGATGGCGGCATTAATTTGGGGAACGTAAGTGAAGTTTTAACGGCAGGTGCGAATGTGATCGTGGCGGGATCTGCTATTTTTAAGGATCCGGCGGCCAACACAAGGGCATTTGTGGAGGCTTTGCAGGCGGCAAAATGAGGAAGCAGGCCAGACATTGCGTGTCCGCAGGGCGCGCCGGCGTTTTGAAAAATCCTGAATATTTTGAAACAGAAAAGGGTTCGTGATTTTCACGAACCCTTTTGCTGACTTTATTTTACATAAACATGGTCACAATCGGAATTGTTATAACGGACAATACGGTTGCCAGCACAATGGTGCGGGCAAGTACATCGGTTTTCAGACCGTACTCTTTGGAGCACATCAGGGGCAGGTTGGCGCAGGGAACGCTGATCAAAAGCACAGTGGAACCCAGGATCAGAGGATCTGTCACAAACTGTCGCAGAACCAGAGTACAGAGGATGGGCAGTGCCAGCAAACGCAGTGCAATAAAAAGATAATCCTTCGGATGCCCGAAAAGCTCTTTTAAAGACATCTGCCCAAGGGCAACGCCCAGAACCAGCATGGAAAGCAGCGTGGTGGTGCGGCCTGCATAGGAAGCAGCATCGGTGATAAACGCCGGAACTGCAAAATCTCCCAGATAGAAAATGACGGTGAGAATTGCGGAGACCGTTCCAACATTGATGAGCCTGGAAAAAATATCTTTTACAACGGACTGGCTTTTTGCACCTGCTTTCTTTCGGATGATGGCCGTGCCTGTGGTGTAAAACAGAACATTGAATACCAAAACATTGATGGAAACGTAAATCAGCGCACCGCTTCCCAAAACTGCGGAAATCAGGGGAATCCCCAGAAAACCTACATTACCGTACACGGTCAGAAAGTGATAAATATAGCCGTCCTCTTTGGAACTGCCCATAATTTTTGGCATGAGCACACCTGCAAGCAGCAGAATCGCATAAACGAAAAGCGTTACGATCAGCGCTGTGAGCAGCTGCTCCGTGGATACCTTGGGACCTTCATCAAAGGCAGAGCAGAGCAGGGCGGCAGGATTGCAGACATTGACAACCAGACCGGAAATATGCCTGGAAGAAAGCTCACTTAACTTTTCTTTTTTGAAAAAATAAAAACCCAGCAGAATGAAAAGCAGCATAATGATCATCTGCTGAGCGACAATTGTGATATCCATGAAAACCTCCGTGAAATTCATTTTCCGACAGCATTGCAACATTCAAATGCGTTTATATTATAACGGAAAAAGAGGACAGCCACAAGAGAAATTGAATTCTTTCTTTGTTATCGCCGCGCGGAATTTATAGTAAAACTCTCCCAGACACTACTGACAATACAACCAACAGGGAGTATAATGAAGCGTATAAGCGAACCGAAGTGTGAGCTTATACGCGCTACTTCTCAAAAAGCGGAGCGTTTGAGAAGGGCCCGAAAGCGAACCGAAGGGTGAGCTTATACGCGCTGCTTCTCAAAAAGCGGAGCGTTTGAGAAGGAAGTCTAGTTTATGAAGGAGGGAATCTTATGTGGTTTGTATTTGCATTGTTATCTGCGGTATTTGCGGCACTCACTTCCATTCTTGCCAAAATCGGCATTGATGGCGTAAATTCCAATCTGGCGACTGCTTTGCGCACGGTCGTTGTGCTGGCCATGGCGTGGGTGATGGTATTTGTGACGAATGCCCAGGGAGGCATTTCGGAGATCAGCAAAAAAAGCTGGCTCTTTTTAATTTTATCGGGACTGGCGACAGGGGCGTCCTGGCTGTGCTACTATAAGGCACTGCAGATCGGAGAGGCATCCAAAGTGGTGCCCGTGGACAAGCTGAGCGTTGTAATTACGCTGATTCTGGCATTTGTATTTCTGCATGAAAGCTTCACTGTCAAATCGCTGGTCGGCATGGTGCTGATCACAGCGGGAACTCTGGTAATGGTTTTATAATGGAACAGGAGAAATGATGTACATACTCGTAACGCCGCCGGTGAATGAACGGCAGAAAGAAAAACTGACAATCGCAGCGCCGGGGCAGGAATTTATATTCCATATTAAGCCCGAGGTGACAAAAGAGGATCTGCAGAAAGCGGATATTATTCTGGGCAATCTGGAGGATCCAAAGCAGCTGAAATTCTGTGAAAATCTGAAATGGATTCAACTGAATAATGCGGGAACGGAAGGCTATTGCGTGCCGGGAAGGCTGCCGGAGAATGCGCTGCTTGCAAATGCCACAGGCGCATATGGGCTGGCGATTTCCGAGCATATGATCGGCTGCCTTTTTGAACTGCGCAAAAAGCTGCATCTCTATTACAGAAATCAGCTGGTGCATCAGTGGAAGTCGGAGGGCTTTGTGGATGTAGTGGAAGGTTCTAACGTGCTGGTGATCGGTCTGGGAGATATCGGAACTGCCTTCGGGAAAAAGATGAAAGCGCTGGGCTGTCATATTGTCGGCATTAAACGCCGCATCGGAGAAAAGCCGGATTGGCTGGACGGCCTTTACGGAATGGAGGACCTGGAAAAGCTTCTGCCCTGGGCGGATGTGGTTGCCATGAGCCTGCCCGGAAATGCGGCTACTTACCATACCTTAAGCTGTGAGAGAATTGCCCTGTTGAAAAAGAATGCGGTGGTGATCAATGTGGGACGCGGCAGCGCCATCGATACGGATGCTCTCAGCGATGCGCTTTATGCGGGAAAAATCGGGGGTGCTGCGCTGGATGTAACGGATCCGGAGCCGCTGCCTGCAGATCATCCGATCTGGGATGCGCCAAATGCCGTGATTACGCCTCATATTTCCGGCGGCTTTGCACTGCCGGAGACACTGGAACAGATTGTGGATTTGTTTGCAGAGAATCTGAGGCGATACATGGCCGGAGAAGCATTGGGCAATCTTGTAAATATGGAAACCGGGTATAAGGAATAAAGAATCTATTGCTTTTTACGTGCACGGGATGCTAGAATAAAAATTGTGGCTGCCTTAAGCAGACCGCATGGTAACAGGGAGAGTATTGCAGACTGGGAGAGGTATTTTGGAACAAAAAAGAGATTTAAAGTCCCGTAAACATAGGAAAAAGCATTCAGGAAGGCAGGGCCGGCTTTTGGCCGGCAATAAGAATGCCAAAAAGACGATTATCATTTATGCCATATTTGTCGGTGTCATTCTGGCGGCGACTTTGGGAGGCGTATTGTGGGCACTTCTGGCAGGAGATCATTCCAGCCAGACGGCTCAGATGGAATCCACAGAGATTGAAAGTTCGGATTCCATAGAGGAAACGCTGTTGACCGTAGAAACGTTGGAAGAGGAAACAGAAACCGAGACGGAGGAGCCGGAAGTTTTCGTGGAGCTGACCGAAGAAAACAGGGACGGTTTTGTAAAGGTGGAATCCTGTGAGGTGGCAGCGGGAACCGGGAATTTCGTGCTCAAAGGCAGTGTGGAAGAAAAGCCCGTCAGCGATGATGAATATTTTTATCTTTTTGAGATGAAGATGTATGATACCGAAATGAATCAGGAGGGGGACTACATCGATCGGGTTGAGAAAAATAGGGAATTTTCCCTGACGGCGGCTGTCAATGAGAACAAAGCTGACTCCAGGCTTTATTCCAAGTTTGTGGTGGCGGTAAAGCTCAATGATGCGTATGTGACGCTGTGTGAGCCCCAGTATATCACAAATCCTGAGGCGCTGGCGGCTTATCAGGCAGCCTTTCCGGAGAGCAGTTCCATCAAGGGAATTCTGGTGGATCCGCTCAAGCTTCGGGGGTCCGAACTGGATGATCTTGGCGTGGAGCATGCGGCTTACAACATTCCGATTTCCAATATTCTCGGTGAGACAACGAACGGAAATTATCCGACAATTTATTACAGCTATAATGGGAAAACCTATGCTTTTAACGGACAGAGAATTGCGGAGTACGATCTGGTATTCAGTACGCTCACCCAAAAGGGAATTACGATTTCCGCGATCCTGTTAAATAACAAAAGCTCGGCCCAGCCGCAGCTGATTCACCCGCTGTCCAGAAACGGCTCGGGATATTATTATGCTTTCAATACTGCAGAGGATGCCGGCATCGAGACCATTGCAGCGGTGGGAGCATTTCTTGCGCAGCGCTATCGGGATTCGGCGCACGGAACCGTTATGAACTGGATTGTGGGCAACGAAGTCAATGTCCGTACGGACTGGAACTACATGCAGCAGGTGGATCTGGAGACTTATTCCAGGGAGTATGCCAATGCAGTCCGGATTTTTTATAACAGCATCAAAAGTATGAACGCCAATGCCAGAGTTTATGTTTCCATGGATCAGCAGTGGGATCGCAATATCAAAAATAACAAGAACTATGATGTGAGGGATATGCTGGATACCATGAATGCAATTATGGCGGCAGAAGGCAATATTGACTGGGGACTTGCGCATCATCCTTACGCTTATCCGCTGGATAACACGACTTTCTGGAATTCTTCCAGCAAAATCAATAAACTGATTCTGGATTCTGAGGATACGTCTATTGTGACAATGGAGAATATTCAGGTAGTCACCGACTATATGCAAAGACCGGAGATGCTGACTCAGGACGGAGAGGTGCGCCCGATTATTTTAAGCGAACTGGGCTATTCTTCCACGGAAGGGGAAGCCAATCAGGCAGCGGCTTTTGCCTATGCTTACTATGCAGCAGAGGCAAATCCCTACATTGATGCGCTGATCCTGTCACGTCAGACGGATGCGGCGGAAGAGGTGGCGCAGGGACTGGCGCTGGGCCTGTCCACCCAGGGCGGAAGAAAGAAGTTCATTTATGAAGTGTTCAAGAACATCGACACGGCTGCTTCTGAAAGCGTGACGGAGTTCGCAAAGTCCATCATCGGAATCAGCAGCTGGAGCGAGGTCACAGATTAACGTTCTTCTGCGCTTGATACTGGGTTATGAAATTGATAAAAGGGCAGCAAATCGCTGCCCTTTTAATATAGGTGCGTCCGGCGGCGAAAATGTGGCGCCGCGCAATTTTTTTTTAAAACGGTTTCCCGACAAAGACCGCCACAGAGCGCGGTTTCATGACAAATTCGCTGTTAATGCGGATTTCCTGCCCTTCAGGATAGCAGTATCGTCCCTGATCGTCGCCCCAGGTGTCGACAGTCAAATACCATCTGCCCTGCAGAGAGAGCGGCGGAAGCGTGATGGGAACTTCCTTCCAGTAGGTGTTGATGGCAATATAAACCAGGTCATCCCGGCTTTGCCTGCGGTCATAGCCCGCAAAGCTGGTGCCGAACATTCTGGCATCTCTGGCGATGTCCATAAGTTCGCCGTTTTCGGGATGCGTATGGATGGGATCCATGCCGCATACCGCATTGGGCAGCCAGGTTCTGACTACCGGATGCTTTTTTCTGAAATCAATCATGAATTTAAAAAATTCAAACAGATCCCTATTTTTTTCAAGCAAAGACCAGTCCAGCCAGGAGATCTCATTGTCCTGGCAGTAGCTGTTGTTGTTGCCGTACTGGGTATTGCCGAATTCATCCCCGGCCAGAAACATGGGAGTTCCTCTGCTGCACATCAGGACAGCACAGGCATTGCGAATCATGCGGTAACGGAGATTGAGAACATCGGGATCTCTTGTTTCTCCTTCTGCACCGCAGTTCCAGCTGCGATTGTCGTTGCTGCCGTCGGTGTTGTTCCAGCCGTTTAATTCGTTATGTTTATCATTGTAGGAATACAGGTCGTATAAGGTAAAACCGTCATGACAGGTCAGAAAGTTGACACAGGAATTATAGCCTGCGTAGTTGCCGCTCTGACTTCCGTCATAGCCGCCGTAAAGGTCACCGGAGCCGGATACGCACCATGCTGCGGTCCAGGCCTGCCAGCATTCTCCTTTCAGGTAGCCGCGCAGGGTGTCGCGATAACGGCCGTTCCACTCTGCCCACCGTTTGCTGGCGGGGAAGCTTCCTACCTGATACATGCCGCCTGCATCCCAGGCTTCTGCAATGAGTTTGACATTGCGCAGAATCGGGTCCGTGGCAAGCAGCTCCAGAAGGGGCGGATTGTTTAGCGGAGAGCCATCCTCATTGCGTCCCAGGATACTGGCCAGATCGAAGCGGAAACCGTCCACCCGGTAATTGATGGTCCAGTAGCGCAGACATTCCCGGATCATCTGACGGACAATGGGATGGTTACAGTTTAAGGTATTGCCGCAGCCGCTGAAATTATAATAGTTTCCGTCGGGAGTCAGCATGTAATATACTTTGTTGTCAAAACCTTTGAAACAGAAAGTCGGTCCCTTTTCATTGCCTTCAGCGGTGTGATTGAATACCACGTCCAGAATGACCTCGATGCCGTTGTTATGAAATTCCCTGATCAGATCCTTTAATTCGGTTCCCTCGTGGTTGTGCTCGGTGATGGCGGAATAACTCGTATTGGGAGAAAAAAAGCTGACGGTGTTGTAGCCCCAGTATTCGAGGAGTTTTCGGCCATCGATTTCGCGGCTGTTCATGGTCTCGTCAAATTCAAAAATCGGCATGAGTTCCACGGCATTGATTCCCAGTTCTTTCAGATAGGGAATCTTTTCTTTTAATCCGGCAAAAGTGCCGGGATGCTTTACGCCGGAAGAAGAATGACGGGTAAAACCGCGCACATGAAGCTCATAAATGATCAGGTCTGTCATTTCCCGCTTCGACTGCGGCATGTCACCCCAGTCGAAGTTGTCTCTTACCACGCGGGCGTGATAGCTGCCCTTTTTCTTCTCGCCCCATTCACGCTGACCGGCAACGGCTCTTGCGTAAGGGTCCAGAAGAATGGCTTTTTTGTTAAAAATATGTCCCTTTTTCGGTTTGTAAGGACCATCTACACGATAGGCATATTCAAATTCTCTGATATCGAGATCGAACACGATCATGGAATAAACATCACCGATACGGTAAGCCTCCGGAAAGGGCAGCACCGCATAAGGCTCTTCCTCTCCGCGATGGAACAGTAAAAGCTCACAGGATGTACCGTGTTGGGTGTGCACAGTAAAACTCACACCATAGGGCAGCGCCATGGCACCGTTTACATCGAACATGCCCGGACGCACCGGATAACCTGCGATTTCGGTGAGAGGCAAAACCGGATTATTTAAATCAGTCAGATACTTTTGGCTGTATGATAACACAATGGGTCTCCTTTTTGACGGCGCAGAGTGAGTAAAACGCGCCCTATTTTTATGAACACCGTTATTATACTGGGATTCCCATAAATTGACAAGATTTCAAAGAAGAGCCATACTGCCGAAAATTTCAGGGGTTATTTGTAATAACTGCTGTATCAAAACAACACTGTGCAGTGGAAAAGCACCGGGAAAGTGTCTCCGCGCCGATGTTGTTCACATTACCGGCAAGCAGTAACGCTTTGTCATCTTTGCCATTTCCGATAATAAAGCCACCTGAAATTACAGACAGGTCGGGAAAACTGTGATAAAATAAAGCGAATCAAAAGGAATTCAAAACGGTCATCCAAAAAGGAGACCAAAATACAGGAGGAAAGAGAAATGTCCATGTTATTTATGCGATTCCCGGGTGGAAAAGGAAAAGCTCTGACACTGAGTTATGATGATGGCGTGGAGCAGGATATCAGACTGATGGAGATCATGGATGCCAATGGCCTGAAAGGAACTTTTAATTTAAACAGCGGACTCTATGCGCCGGAAGGCAAGACATATCCGGCAGGCCAGGTTCACCGCAGAATGAGCGAAAGCCAGGTGACCGGATTATATTCAAACAGCGGTCATGAAGTGGCTGTGCATGGACTGACACATCCGTTTTTGGAACAGTTATCCGAGAATATGGTGACATGGGAAGTTTTAAAGGACCGTGAAAATCTGGAAAAGCAGTTTCACACAATCGTGCGCGGAATGGCATATCCTTTCGGAACATACAATGATACCGTTGTGGACTGTCTGAAAAAAGCCGGACTGGTATATGCCAGAACAACCATTTCAAGCCATAGCTTCAAACTGCCTACAGACTGGCTTCGCCTGGAAGCAACCTGCCATCACAAAGATCCGATGCTGATGGAGCTGGCAGAACGTTTTGTGAATGAGACACCCACAAGAGAAGCCTGGCTGTTTTATCTGTGGGGACACAGCTATGAATTTGAGGAGCGTGATAACTGGAATGTGATTGAAGAATTTGCGGCTTATGTAGGCGGCAAAGAGGATGTATGGTATGCCACCAACATCGAAATTTATGATTACATACAGGCATATAAACGTCTGGAATTCTCTGCGGACGGAATACAGGTATATAATCCGACGATGACGGATTTGTATTTTGAGAAAAATGGAACACCCTACTGCATATTGGCAGGAGAAAAGAAAGACCTGAAATAGTGATAATTCAAAACAGCTGCTGTATCAATTGATACGGCGGCTGTTTTTTTAACACGAATATGCGTACTCGCAGCACCCGGGCAATCTGCGATTGCCGGTATTTTTGCGGTTGGAAATGTGATGAAAATGTCATGAAGTAATACACTTAAAACTTGATTTTCGAGATCTGAAAACCACTACATTTAAAGAAATCATATATCAGTTCCAATAAATAGTCAAGGTAGAAAAACGGTTTATTACGTAGGAAAAACGGGTAATTTGGCAATTTTAAACTGTCAAACGTCATAAAATGTTATTCTTCGAAAGGATTCGTGGTCAAAAACGGGGGCAGATCAGAGCTGTTTGTTTTGACCATTTTAAACTGGTGAATGTGTACGGAAAGGAAGTATTGCAATGGGAAGACGAGGAGAAAACATCCGCAAGAGAGCAGACGGACGCTGGGAAGCAAGAATTATCATGAAATCTGCCTTGGAAGGAAAATCGCATTACAAATATGTGTACGGAAAAAGTTATGCGGAGGTAAAGGAAAAAAAGGTGGAGTGGCTTCAGCAAAAGGAAAGAAGAACTCCTGCTTTTGTAAGGTTAAAATTAAGTGTCGGTGATTTGCTGGAGGAATGGCTTCTTTTTGTTCAGCCGCAAATAAAGGAATCGACATATTCCAAATATGTATTTGCAGTGCGTCGGCACATTTCTCCTGTTATTGGGAAGGTGCCTCTCGATGAACTGGACAGTAAAACGCTTGACTGGTTTACCAAGGAGAAACTAAAAAGCGGAAAAATTTCCGGAAACGGCGGACTTTCCCCCAAGACCGTGGCAGGGCTTTTGTCAGTTCTTAAACTGGCGATCGATTTCGGGCGTGAAAGAAACTATGGATGTCCACAGCAGCTTGTGATTCACAATCCGCGCCAGAGCCTGCCGGACATTCAGATCCTCAGTCTCGAAGAACAGGCACGTCTGGAGGCACATATTCTGGAAGAATTGATCCCGTTTCATATCGGAATCATGCTGGGACTCTATACAGGGCTTCGGATCGGAGAAACCTGCGCACTGCGGTGGGAAGATGTGCATTTTGATACCAAAACACTTCATGTTCAGCGAACAATCATGCGTATTCAGGATACCTCTGCCGATAAAAAACAGCGGACAAAAATCGTTGTGGACAGACCGAAAACCGAGTGTTCAAACCGCCGGATTCCAATGCCCGAATTTCTTTTGAACTATCTGAAACCATTACGGAAAGCGCCTGAAAATTATGTGCTTACAGGAACTTCAACGTATATGGAGCCTCGTAGATACTATAGAAAATATAAACGTCTGATGGCGGAGTGTGGTTTGGGAAATTATAACTACCATGCGCTGCGTCATACTTTTGCAACCCGGTGTGTGGAGAATGGATTTGATATCAAATCACTGTCCGAAATTCTCGGGCATGCGGATGCCAGCACCACACTGCGTCGATATGTTCATCCCTCTATGGATTTGAAAAGAAAACAGATGGAACGGCTTAGTACAATTTCGATTTGTGGTCAAAATTCTGGTCGATATATGGCTTCAAATCATTGAAAATACCGAGTTCTTCCCGTTTCTTTCCTAAAGTGTATTACTTCATGACTGCAGCTGCGCTGCCGGTTTTCATCTGTATTATAACCATTTTTGGAAGTATTATGATTCCGGTTTTGGGCGTTCATGCATCAAATGGAATTTGTATCAGACAGGTAGTGTTTTATATATGAAAAAAAAGAAAAAATCCACCGCAAGGCGCGGCAGAATAAAGCTGGCAAAGCGCAGACGTAAAATGCTGAAGAAGATCTGGAATGCTTTTACCTCTGTGCTGATTGCGCTTGCTGTACTTATGGCCATTCTGCTTGTGGGCGTCAGAATTTTCGGCCTCCGGATATATACCGTTTTGTCCGGTTCCATGGAGCCTGCATATCCTACAGGTTCAGTTATCTATGTAAAAGAAATCGATCCGGAAGAACTGGAGGTTGGTGATGTCATCACCTTTATGTTGACCGGAGATACCGTTGCAACGCACCGCATTGTGGAAGTGGTGACTGACGAGGAGAATCCCGACATCACACAATTTCGTACCAAAGGGGATGCCAACAACGCAGCAGATGGTTCGCTGGTTCATTATGAAAATATAATCGGCACTCCGGTGTTTACCATTCCGTATCTTGGATATCTGGTCTCCTATGTTCAGAGTCATCGTGGGAGATATGTTGCTATTTCAGCGGCATCAGCGCTTTTGCTGCTGATGATTCTGCCCGAGTTATTGACGGATGAAAGCAAAAAAGGAAAAAAGAAAAAGGGTAAAGAAAAAAGAACAGATGGAAACATCCAATCCTCTGTTTTATAAGGAGGTTTTTGGCTTGAAAAAAGTAGGCAGTGTCTTACTTGTATTATTTTGCGCAGTATTGATAGCAGGTCTTTCTGTGTTCGGCACACTGGCATATCTGACGGACCGGGATTCAGCGGTGAATACTTTCACAGTTGGACAGGTCTCCATTTCGTTGGAAGAAACAGATGTGGACAAAGATGGAGATACGAAAGCCAATAAATATCACATAGTTCCTGGCGGGGAATATGTGAAAGATCCAGCCGTGACGATAAAGGCGGGCAGTGAAGAGTCCTATGTGCGCATGATTATGACAGTTTACAATGCGAGTGCAGTACAGGCAATCATTGATGATGAAAAGAACGGCCTGACAGATTACACGGATTTGTTTGGAGGCTGGGATGATAAACTCTGGCTGTATCAGGATTTTACCGTGGATGAGGAAGCAGATACCATTTCTTTTGAATTCCGATATAAAGATATTGTGGACGGTTATGACGACAGCGGAGCTGAAGCTGCCCAAAAGCTGCCGCCGCTGTTTACTACCGTGAAAGTGCCCGGTACGTTGTCGCGGGAAGAAATGGGAATTTTAGGTGAGGATTTCAAAATTGTTATTGAAGCGCACGCGATTCAGGCCGCTGGATTTGAGGCCGATGCAGACAGGGGACTGACCGCTGCGGATGTTGCCTGGGCCGGTTTTGACGAGCAGGTGAAAAGGTAAGGTACATATGTTTTCTCCAGATGCAGAATGTTCGGATTCCTCCATCTGTTGAAAGAGTAAGTGTAACTGTGAAGGTACGGAGCAGTTGCAAAAATGTGGGAAGAAAGGAGGAACACGAATATGAAAAAAGGGAAAAGCAAATATTCGAGACAGGCAAGGCGCAGGGCTGCGGAAACAAAAGTGCTGGTTTTGCTGATGGTGATTGCGCTGACCTTTGGGGGTGCTGTAGGCGGCACGGTTGCCTGGTTAATTACCAAAACGGATCCGGTAGTCAATACCTTTACTTACGGGGATATTAACATCACTTTGACGGAAACGGATACAGGATTGGATGATGATAATGATCCGAATACCAATACCTATAAGATGATGCCGGGAAACACGATTACCAAGGATCCCAAAGTTACCGTTAAGAAAGACAGCGAAGAAAGCTGGGTTTTTGTAAAGCTGGAGAAGTCAGAAGACTTTGATGATTTCCTGAGCTATGAAATGGAAGAAAACTGGGTAGCGCTGGATGCAGAAAACTATCCTGGAGTTTACTACATTGAAGTGGGGGCCACTAACAGAGACATAGAATACGGAGTGATCAAAGGCAATGCGGTTACGGTCAAGGATAATGTGACCAAAGAGATGCTGAATGATCTAACCGCATATCCCAGGCTGACTATTACTGCGTATGCGGTACAGCGTGACAGCGATATCGAAGCGATCAATACTGCAGCAGAAGCGTGGAATCTGATTGAAGATCAGAATGCTCCTGCAGCCGGATCAGAACCCGAATCCGGGACAGGTGAAAAGCCTGGAAACTGATGGTGTAAACGGCTGAGCCGCGTACATAAAAATAAAAAACGAAAGGACAAAAAGCATGAAGAAAGTATTATTAACAGGGTTAAGTCTTGCGCTGGTAGCTATTATGTCTATCGGCGGAACTATGGCTTACCTGACACAGAATGTTGGTGAAAAAGAAAACGTATTCAAAGTTGGTAACATCGACGTGTCTCTGGATGAAGAAGTTGGGGTAGTTGGCGATGGCGGCGAAGTAAAGGAAAATGAGGAGGGTGCAGACTACACCGAAATCATGCCTGGCGACTATCTGAAGAAAGAAGTTACTGTATCTAATGACGGTAAGACTGACGCCTATGTTGCGGTCACTGTGACCTTGAAGAATGAGGCGCATAATGCCGGTGATCTGATTAATGCGGCAATCGATAAGTATTATGAGACGAAACTTGGTGAAGGTGATGCTGCCGATGAGTATATTTATAATATGTACAACAATATCTTCGATGGCTGGGGCATGAATTATTATCATGAAAACGAATATGGTAAGGATACCAGAAATACGATTACCAAAGGTGACGACTATAATATGGACTGGTCTTCCGAACGTATTCTGAAGGTAGATTTTGCTGAAACAATAGATGACTATTGGCTCTTCAGTATAGGTAACTGGTTTAAGTCTGAACATGAAAAGAAAATGACGGATTATTCGGCCGGTTACGGCGTTGGTTTTGACAGCGGCTATTATACCGCGGATATGGGCAAGTATGAGCTGCGTTATACATACTATATTGATCTGCCTGCCGGCGAGTCAGTA
>JAFUMV010000053.1 GCA_017482485.1 Lachnospiraceae bacterium | reverse complement strand
CAGATCGCTACAATTAAGGATTACACAAGAAAGATCGCCAGCGAAATGAACGTTGTTGGTCTTATGAATATGCAGTATGCGATTGAAGACGGCAAGGTATTTGTAATCGAAGCAAATCCCCGTGCTTCCAGAACCGTTCCGCTGGTATCCAAAGTTTGCGGTATCAACATGGTTCAGATTGCTACAGATATCATTACAATGCCTTTCACGGGACATACAAGCCCTGTTCCGGAACTGAAAGAGAAGAAGTTCGCGCACTACGGTGTAAAAGAAGCGGTGTTCCCTTTCAACATGTTCCCTGAAGTAGACCCTCTTCTGGGACCCGAAATGCGTTCCACCGGTGAAGTTTTAGGCTTGTCCTCTGACTTCGGTGATGCTTTCTATAAGGCAGAAGAAGCTACAAAGAGCCAGATTCCTACAGAAGGCTGTGTTCTGATTTCTGTAAATGATCGTGATAAGGCTGAAGTGGTTGAGGTTGCCAAGGGCTTCAACTCCTGTGGCTTCTCCATCATGGCAACAGGCAGAACCTGTGACCTGATCGAAGCAGCAGGTATCCCCGCCCTCAAGGTTGCAAAGATTGACGAGGGACGTCCCAACATCCTCGATATGATCACGAACGGTAAGATTCAGCTGATCGTGAACACCCCTGTGGGCAAGAAGGGCACTTCGGACGACAGTTATATCCGTAAGGCAGCAATCAAGCACAAGATTCCTTATATTACAACAATGGCAGCTGCAAAGGCTACCGTGGAAGGTATCCGCTCCGCAAAACGTGACGGCAAGCTTCCGGTTAAATCTCTGCAGGAATTCCATGCTGAAATCACAGATAAAATTTGATAAAGCTGATCAAATGTAGAACAGACAGCTCCGTACTTAGACGTGCGGAGCTGTTTTATCGTCATTAAGAATTCAGATTCATTTTTCGCCAAAGAGCTTTGAACTGTTATGAAACTGCATCCGGCTTCGGTACCGTAAAATGCACGCAGAAATTGCGGATGCATAGAATAATAGTGAGACAAAAGCAGGGAGGGAAATTTTTTCATGTCCGATCCCAAAAAAAAGGAACCGGATGGTCCGAAAAAGGAAGCTGATTGCTCAAAAAAGAGCAGACCTCCCGGGCCCTGCGGTCCCGTGCGTGTTTCGAACAGATGCTGCAGCTGCAATAATAACTGTCTGCCTGACTGCCTGAAATGGGCACTTTGGCAGGCTGGATTTTTCAGATGCTGCTGTAATGAAAAATCCGGCTGGCGTCATAGGGGAAAATGCTGAAAAATGCCTACAGTTCGGCCGGAATCGAACTGTAGGCGTTACATCGTTGCATGCCTGGTAAAGCATGTTAACAGGTGGGACATGTTCTAAGAGAGTTTATCAGATTCTGCTTTCGCATGTCCTTCGCTGACGGATGGAAGATTGCTTAAATTATTGCCTTCCTGACCATCCGGAATGGATTTTAAATATTCATTTCCGTTTCTGTGAGCTACCCCCACATCCTTGATATCGCCATTTTTGGCCATTTTAACGCCATCTTCCTTGGACACGGTGGTGCCGTCTGAAAGCTGATATCCGGTGATGCGTCCGCTGCTTTTTACAAGGCCCACAATATCTTTGGCATCGCTTTTGGGCTGCGGGATGTCATCTAAAGCGTTCATGGCAAGCTCCGGTCCTAAAAGTCTGTCCTGTCTCATATGAAAACCTCCCTGAAATAATCCGATTTATAAAAACAAAGACGTATGACTGTTTTCATGCGCCATAAAAAGCATTTCCGAAAAAACATCAATTTATCAATCCAATAAATAACAATATATTGTAACAGTTCAGCCGTGTGCCCGTAAATTGCTTCTTTAAGAATCCCTTAATCTTTTTTTGGTCTCTTGACTTTGGACGCTTTTCTGATACAATACAAACTTATAAAGCTTAAAAACAGGTTTTATGAGGAATAAAAACAAAAGAAACGGCATATACTCGGGTATAAGACATGCATTGTGTAAATCAGGCGGCGGGCGGGGAGGCACTGCTGCATTTTATGGTAAATCCTGCATCCCATTCCGGCAGGGGAATGCATCTGTGGAAGCAGATAGAACAGATATTGCTGGAAAAGGGCACAGCTTATGAGGTGCATTTTTCTCAAAAAGCAGGGGATATGGGAGAAATTGCAAGAAAGTTAACAGAGAATCTTACCGAAGGACAGGAGTGTTCTCTTGTTGTGTTGGGCGGTGACGGCACGGTCAACGAGGCACTGCAGGGAATCTGCAATTTTGAAAGAGTACGGTTCTCAAGCATACCGACAGGCTCCGGCAACGATCTTGCCAGAGATATGGGCATTGAGAAGAATGTGCAGAAGGCGATAGCTTCTCTGCTGGAGAAAGGAAAGGAACGTCCCATGGATGTGGGATATGTTTCCTGGGAAGAAAACGGAAAAATAAAAGAGCGCAGATTTATAGTGAGCTGCGGTATCGGTTATGATGCGGCTGTCTGTGAAGAGGTTCAAAATTCCTCCATGAAGGGGATTCTCAATAAGATCGGTCTGGGCAAAATCACCTATCTGGGAATCGGCGTGAAGAACATGCTTACCAGCCGTTATACGAAGACAACGCTTTTGATGGATGGAAGCAGAAAAAGAGTGCTCGATCGAATGCTGTTTGTGGCGATGATGTCCCATCGTTTTGAAGGAGGCGGCTTTAACTTCTGCCCGCAGGCAGATCATCAGGACGGAAAGCTGGATTTATGTGTGGTGGACGGTCTGCCACACTGGAAATTTCCGATTGTCATTCCTTTTGCACTGAAAGGGCAGCATTATCGCTTTAACGGTGTGAGCAGTGAAATTGCATCCCGGATTGAAATCGAAACTTCTTACCCGCTGTGTCTGCATACAGACGGCGAGGTCTGGGGGAATCATCAGAAGATTACAGTCTGGGTGGAAAAGCAGCAGCTTCGATTTATATGCTAGCTGAAGTTTTATTTAAGAGGAGAAATTTGTGAAGGAATTTTATAGAAAGTATAAGCATGGTTTGCCGATGATCATATACAGTGTGATTTATCTTGTATGGTTTGCGTACCTGGAGCAAAGACAGGTAAAAGCCAGCGAATATATGAATGTGCATATGACGATTGATAATTACATACCGTTTTGTGAAGTGTTTGTGGTGCCCTATCTGCTCTGGTTTCTCTATATACCCGCCGTATTGATTTATCTCTTTTTTAAGGATAGGGAGGGATACTGGAGAAACGGTGTATTTTTGGGAACGGGAATGACGGTAATTTTGATCTTTTCCACCTGTATTCCGAACGTGCATCATTTGCGGCTTAAGGAATTTCCGGTGGATAATGTTTTCACCTGGATGATCGGTCTGCTCTGGAAGACGGATACAGCAACGAATCTGTTTCCAAGCATCCATGTGTTTAATTCCATCGGGGCGCATCTGGCGGTTTTGAACAATAAGGAGCTTTCTGAAAATAAAAAATCAGATATGGTTCGCTGGTGTTATGCATTTTGATTATCATGTCTACCGTATTAATTAAACAGCATTCCATGTTTGATGTACTGACAGCATTTATTATGGCGGCTGCCATGTACGTTACCGTATACTATTACGATATTGTAGGAGTATGTCAGCACAAATACCGGTATCAGGCGGCAAGAAGGGCCCGTAAGCGCGCCAGAATGAGCTGAGGCGGCACTGATTTAATAAGAATGTGAAAGCGCATGAGAACTTTTTTCGTGCGCTTTTTTTATTCGAAATTCTATTTTTATATATTGTATGTGTGCAGCGCTAATTTTACGTTGCGGATGAAAATGTGCTGTGATATAATCATAGAATCTTTAACAGATTAAAGCATGAAAATCAGGCAGCTGTCCGGGTTTTTGAAAGCTGCCGCTTACACGGATTCCGTGTCATGAGGAGGAAATGAAAATGTATTCTTTGGACGAAGTAAAAAAAGTGGATCCTGAAATCGCTGATGCGATTGTGGCAGAGCAGGAAAGACAGAACAGTCATATTGAACTGATTGCCTCTGAAAACTGGGTGAGCAAAGCAGTTATGGCGGCAATGGGCAGTGTGCTGACCAACAAATATGCGGAAGGCTATCCTGGCAAGCGTTATTACGGCGGATGTCAGTGTGTGGATGAAGTGGAAAATCTGGCAATCGAACGTGCGAAGAAGCTTTTTGGATGCGATTATGCAAATGTTCAGCCCCATTCCGGCGCACAGGCAAATATGGCAGTACAGTTTGCTGTGTTAAATCCCGGCGATACGATCATGGGTATGAACCTGGATCACGGCGGTCATCTGACACATGGAAGTCCGGTGAATCTTTCCGGCAAATACTTTAAAGTTGTTCCTTATGGTGTGGATGACAACGGCTTTCTTGATTACGAAAAAATGAGAGCGCTGGCTCTGGAATGCAAACCCAAGATGATCATCGCAGGAGCATCCGCTTATGCGAGAACCATTGACTGGGCTAAATTCAGAGAGGTGGCAGATGAAGTAGGCGCATGTCTGATGGTGGATATGGCTCACATCGCAGGTTTAGTGGCAGCAGGACTTCATCCCAGCCCGATTCCCTATGCGGACGTGGTAACAACTACCACGCACAAGACTCTTCGGGGTCCCCGCGGCGGTCTGATTCTGGCAAATGAAGCAGCTGCGAAGAAATATAACTTTAATAAGGCAATTTTCCCCGGCATTCAGGGAGGACCGCTGATGCATGTGATTGCCGGCAAAGCCGTTTGCTTCAAGGAAGCTTTAAGCGATGACTTCAAGGTATATCAGAAGAATATCGTGGACAATGCGCAGGCGCTGTGCAGGGGCCTGCAGGAGAGAGGCATCAAGATCGTGTCCAATGGTACCGACAACCATTTGATGCTTGTGGATCTGACCACCTTCGGTCTGACCGGCAAGGCGGTTGAAAAGCTTTTGGATGAAGCTCATATCACCGCAAATAAAAACACTATTCCCAATGATCCCCAGTCTCCTTTCGTGACCAGCGGCATCCGTCTCGGAACCCCTGCTGTCACCTCCAGAGGTATGAATACAGCGGACATGGATCAGATTGCAGAGGCCATTGCCCTGGTGATCAAAGAAGGGGAATCCGGCGTGGAAAAAGCCAGAGCCATCGTGAAGACCCTGACGGATAAATATCCGCTGGACTGCTGATATGCAGAAGCAGATAAACGGAATAAAAAACAGGAAAAATGAAGGCATTTCAGCTGATTGCCTGAAGGTCATCGCCATGGTTACCATGGTGATTGACCATACCGGAGCAGTGTTATTTCCGCAGCAGGAGCTCTGGCGGGTAATTGGCAGAATTGCCTTCCCCATTTATGTATGGCTGTTAATCATGGGATTTGTGCATACCTCAAGCGTCCAAAGATATATCGGACGGATGGCGGTATTTTCTCTGATTTCGGAAATCCCCTTTGATCTCGCTCTGGCGGGAACAATATGTACATTTCGCTGGCAGAATGTGTTCTGGACGCTGACAATAAGCCTTCTGATGCTTGCGGCCTTAAAAAAAGTGCTGGATCAGATGCAGGATGAGCGGGCCGGAGGCCGCGGGAATATCGTGCTGAAGACTGCCCTGATCATACTTTTGACTATGGCGTTGTCGGAATGGCTTCATTTTGATTATGGTGCAGCAGGCCCGGCGCTGGCGGCAGTCTTTTATTTTTATGCCAGATATCAAAGACCGTCCCTCCTGACCGGCTTTTGTCTGTTCTGTCTGGCATTTTTAATGGATCCTGTTTTAAATGGAAATGCAGGCAGCACGCTGGCCTGGTATTATGCGGTTGCTTCCATCAGTTCGGAATGCTTCGGGATTCTTGCAATTCCTGTGATTTCCCGCTATAATGGCATAAGAAAATGGAAAAGAGGAAAGTATTTCTTTTATCTGTTTTATCCGCTGCATTTACTGATTCTGTATGGACTGGCGATGGTAAGATAAGGGTTAGTTACTGTTTGCTCCCGATGTCAGCAAAACGTAACAGCTGTTATATTGTATGGAATTAAGTACAATAATTTACTTGAATAAATTGGTAGGCTATGCTACAATATCTCCCGATGACGCACAAGTGTGTGCGTGATAAAAACAAAGGGGAAGGATGAAATGGCAGAGCCTACCAAATATTATGTTGTGACCAAAAAAGCAGTGCCGGAGGTCCTTTTGAAGGTGGTGGAAGCCAAGCGGCTTTTGGAATCAGGAAAGGTTCCGACCATCCAGGATGCGGTCGACAGCGTTGGAATCAGCAGAAGTTCTTTTTATAAGTACAAGGACGATATTTTCCCGTTTCATGACAATACCCAGGGAAAGACGATCACGCTCTCGATGCAGATCGACGATGAGCCCGGTGTATTGTCGGATGTGCTCAGAATTATTGCACAGTTCGGGGCAAATATTCTGACGATCCATCAGAGTATTCCAATCAATGGAGTGGCAGCTCTGAGCGTGAGCGTACAGGTTCTTCAGGACACCCGCGATATTTCGGCAATGCTTAATGAACTGGAGAACAAAAGCGGTGTGCAGGGAGTAAAGATTCTTGCGAGAGAGTAATCTTTTGCAGGAGAGAATAAATTGTGAAACGCGTGGCTGTGAGAATGGATGCAGGGCAGCCGCAAATCAACACAGGATAAACGGGAGGATCAGATGGCGAAAATAGCGATTTTAGGATACGGTACAGTAGGAAGCGGTGTGGCGGAAGTGATTGACACAAACCGCAGCCTGATTGAAAAGAGAATAAAAGATACGCTGGAAGTGAAATATATTCTGGATTTGCGGGAATTTCCCGGCGATCCCAATGAAGACAAGGTAGTGCATGATGTGAATGTGATTCTGGAAGATCCGGAAATTTCCATTATCTGCGAAACCATGGGCGGCAACGAGCCGGCTTATACTTTTTCCAAAAAAGCCCTCCAGGCCGGCAAGAGCGTGTGTACTTCCAATAAGGAGCTGGTTGCCAATCACGGTGCGGAGCTGATCGCTCTGGCTGAAAAAAATAAGTGTAACTATCTCTTTGAGGCCAGTGTTGGCGGCGGTATTCCGATCATTCGCCCCATGAACAGTGCGCTGACAGCAGAAAGAGTGGTGGAAATCTCCGGTATTTTAAACGGAACCACGAACTATATTTTAACGAAGATGGAAAGAGAAGGAGCAAGATTTGAGGATGCTCTCAAAGAGGCACAGGATAAGGGGTATGCGGAACGCAATCCGGAAGCTGATGTGGAAGGCTACGATGCCTGCAGGAAAATTGCCATTCTTTCCTCTTTGATGTCCGGCAAAACGGTTGATTTTAAGCAGATTTATACAGAGGGAATTACTGCTGTTACACCCGCAGATTTTTCCTATGCAGCAAAGCTGAACATGACGATAAAGCTTCTGGCCATGGCAAAGGAAAAAGAAGACGGCTATCTGGCTGCGGTTGCCCCTTATATGATCACAAAGGAAAATCCGCTGGCTGGTGTAAACGATGTGTTTAACGCGGTTTTTGTAAAAGGAAATACCCTTGGGGATTCCATGTATTACGGCAGAGGAGCAGGAAAGCTTCCTACCGCCAGTGCAGTGGTTGGGGATGTGGTGGAATGTGCCAGAAACTTTGGTGAGCATCTGCCCTGTCTCTGGGAAGAAGAGAATGTTTCCCTGAAGGATTTTTCAAGCGCAAAAGGAAGATTTTTTGTAAGAGTCAATAAGGTGGATGAAGCAAAAGCGAATGAGCTTTTCGGAAGCGTGGAAAAAATATATCTGGAGAATTATCCGGAAGAATTCGGTTTTATGTCCGGCGAAATGACAGAAGCGGAATTTGAGCAAAAGAAAGCGCAGCTTTCCGGTTTTGTATCCAGAATCAGATTGAAAGACTGATCGGTTGCTTCAAAATGGAGGAGATTATGAAATATGTAGTAGTTTTAGGTGACGGCATGGCTGATGAGCCATTGGCAGAGCTGAGAGGCAAAACACCGCTTTCTTATGCCAATACACCTGCACTGGATGCAATAGCACAGAAATCTGAAATCGGTATGGTGCGCACTGTACCGGAGGGAATGGTGCCCGGTTCGGACACGGCGAATCTGTCCGTTCTCGGTTACGACCCCAAAGTATATTATTCAGGACGTTCTCCGCTGGAAGCTCTTTCTATCGGCGTGCCCATGAAGGATACGGATGTGGCGCTTCGGTGCAATGTTGTCACAATTTCTGAAGACGATGTTCCTTTTGAAGAAAAGACGATCATTGACCATAGTTCCGATGAAATTTCTACGCAGGACTGCACGGTTTTGTTAAATGCGGTGAAAAAAGAACTGGAAAATGAAACCTATCATTTTTATCCGGGTACCAGCTATCGGCACTGTCTGATCTGGGAAAACGGTCAGGTGGTGGAACTTACGCCGCCGCATGATGTGCTGGGACAGGTGATCGGACGTTATCTTCCGAAGGATGATACGCTTCGGGAAATGATGAAAAAGAGCTATGAGATTTTGAAAAATCATCCTCTTAATATCGAAAGAAAGAAAAACGGACTGCGTCCTGCCAATTGCTGCTGGTTCTGGGGAGCGGGCACAAAGCCTTCTCTGGCTTCTTTTGAAGAAAAGTACGGCAAGAAGGGCATGATGATTTCAGCTGTTGATCTGTTAAAGGGAATTGCAGTGGGTGCCAAAATGGGAGTGGCCTCTGTGGAAGGCGCAAACGGCGGTCTGCACACCAACTATGAAGGAAAGATGCAGGCGGCGGTGGATGCGCTCACAAAAGATGGTTATGATTTTGCATATATCCATGTAGAAGCGCCGGATGAAATGGGTCATCAGGGCAGTGTGGAAAAGAAAATTCAGGCCATCGAATATCTGGATCAGAGAGTGATCGGCCCCCTGACCGAGGCGCTGGAAGCAAAGCAGGTGGATTACAAACTGCTGGTGATGCCGGATCACCCCACGCCGATTGCACTGCGGACTCATACGTCTGCAGAGGTTCCGTATCTGATTTATGACAGCACCAAAAAGGTGCAGCATGACTGGAAGTATAATGAAGCAGAGGCTATCTTAAGCGGCAATTATCTGGCGCACGGTCATGAACTGATGAACTATTTTTTAAAGTAAAATGTTTTGCCAAAAGTGAAAACAGGAAGATAAATGACGGGAGAGAAGATTGATGAGAAAAGTTGTGAAATTCGGCGGCAGTTCCCTCGCCAGCGCAGCGCAGTTTGAAAAAGTGGGCGCCATCGTGCGGGCGGAATCCTCCAGAAGATTTGTAGTGCCCAGTGCACCCGGTAAGCGTTATGCGAAAGATACAAAAGTGACAGATATGCTTTATGGCTGCTATGCACTGGCTGCAGAGGATAAGGATTTCAGCCTGGAGCTTCGGGCTATCAAAGAAAGATATGAAGAGATTATTAACGGCTTAAAACTGGAACTTTCTCTGGATAATGAGTTTGTAAAAATCGAAAGCAATTTTAAAGCGCATGCAGGCAAGGACTATGCGGCTTCCCGCGGTGAATATTTAAACGGTATCATCATGGCAGCATATCTTGGCTTTGAATTTGTGGATGCAGCAGAAGTCGTAAAATTTAAAGAAGACGGCGAATTTGATGCTCAGCTGACCAATGATATTTTGAGCGAGCGTCTGAAAAATATGCCCAATGCGGTCATTCCCGGCTTTTACGGCTCCAATCCCGATGGCTCTGTGCGTACCTTCTCAAGAGGTGGGTCCGACATTACCGGTTCTATCGTGGCTAAGGCAGTGCAGGCTGATGTTTATGAAAACTGGACAGATGTCTCCGGATTTTTGATTGCGGACCCCCGCATCATTCCCAATCCTGAAAAAATTGAAACCATCACTTACAGAGAACTGCGTGAGCTTTCTTACATGGGCGCTTCCGTGCTTCATGAAGAAGCGATCTTCCCCGTGAGAAGAGAGGGAATTCCGATCAATATCCGCAATACCAATGATCCGGATGACAGTGGTACATGGATTGTGGAGAGCACCTGTCAGAAGTCCAAATATATTATCACAGGCATTGCCGGAAAGAAAGGCTTTTGCTCCATCAATATTGAAAAAGACATGATGAACTCCGAAATCGGATTTGGCCGTAAGGTACTGCAGGCCTTTGAAGACAACGGAATCTCCTTTGAGCATGTGCCCTCCGGCATCGACACCCTGACCGTATTCGTGCATCAGGACGAATTCATGGATAAGGAGCAGAACGTCGTATCCGCAATTCACAGACTGGCAGATCCCGATATGGTGGATATTGAAGCTGATCTTGCGCTGATCGCAGTTGTGGGCCGCGGCATGAAATCCATGAGAGGTACAGCGGCAAGAATTTTCGCGGCACTGTCACATGCAGACATCAACATCCGCATGATTGATCAGGGTTCCAGTGAGTTAAACATCATTATCGGTGTGCGCAATGAAGATTTTGAAAGCGCAATACGCGCAATTTATAATATGTTCGTGTTAGTACAGCTGTAAGGTGAGCGCTCTTTTATGACGTCATGCCCCAACGCGTGCAGCAGCTTTTGGCACTTCCGTGTGTTTCGATAAGAAATTTCACAAGGCATCAGCCTCCATTTTGGCATAAAATGTGAAACTTGTTTTGCTTAGGTTACGCATTTTTATCCGGAAAGGGGCTGGTGCCTTTTAAATTTGTCAAAAGCTTAAATGATTCTTAAAGACTTTGAAAATAGATTATGATATACTTTACTATACTGTAAGTTTTAAACGAGTTTTGAGGGAGCATCTGTGATATGGAGGAATCGAGAAAGCCTGTGATTCAGGTGAAGGATCTCTATAAGATATACAGAGTCGGAGATTCGAAGGTCAGGGCCTTAAACGGAGTTGATTTTACCATTTATAAAGGCGAGTTCTGTTCGATTGTGGGAACTTCAGGTTCCGGTAAGTCCACTTTGTTAAATATGCTGGCAGGGTTGGAAAAACCCACAAAGGGTGAAATCATCATTGCCGGAGAACATATGGAAACCAAAACGGAAAATCAGCTGGTCAAATTCCGGCGGGAGCACATCGGCTTTATTTTTCAGTCCTTCAACCTGATGGGAACGATGACTGCGCTGGAAAATGTGGCGCTGCCGCTGACTTTTCAGGGTGTGAGCAAGGAAGCGAGAATGAAAAAGGCAAACACGCTTCTGGACATGGTTGGTCTTAAGAAGTACAAGCATCACAAACCGACGCAGATGTCCGGCGGTCAGCAGCAGCGTGTTGGCGTTGCCCGGGCGCTGGTGGTGAATCCCGAAATCATTTTTGCAGATGAGCCTACCGGAAATCTGGATTCCAACACTTCCGAGGAAGTGATGCGGCTTATGCAGAAGGTAGTGCGGGAAAAACAGCAGACATTGGTTATGGTAACTCATGATAATCATCTGGCAGGATTTGCGGACAGAATTTTTCATATTATCGATGGAAAAATTGTTCAGATAGAGGACAACAGAGAAAAATGCAGTGCGGACAGTCATGCTGCGGAAAGCGATGAGGTGGGACAAAATGAACAGAATGAATAAATTTATGAAAAAAACCCTTGTGACAGGAATGGCGGTTTGTATGGCCGCTTTTGCGGCGGAGAACGGTTTGACGGCGCAGGCGGCTCAGACTGTTTCGCAGAACGATTCCACGCAAACCGATACTACGTCTTCCATCGATTATGAAGATGAGGATTACGAACCCTACATCGATGACGACATGCGCGCAGAAGCGGACGAGGATATGCTCAACTACATGAACTCCCTGATCAAACGGGAAAATCCGGAGCAGTATATAAAAGATGAGCTCAACGACATTCTTTACAGCGGCATTTATTATATTGCCAATTCCGAAAAAATGACGGAGCACGAAATGTGGTCCTATGTATCGCAGATCAAGGGAAAAATGGACTCTGCCATCACAAAAAGCGGAGAGGTGACCACCACCACGGAATTTATCACGCTGGGCAATAACTGGACAACTCCTAGCGTTTCCTACGGTCAGAGTGTAAATATCGTTTTGCCGCTGATCAATCTGGGAGAAGAATGGGTGACAGATGTGCTGGTGGAGCCTGTGATTTCAAACGATGTGAATAAGTGGCCCTTTGAGCCTGATTCCACCGGATATACCAAGAATTTCAGCGAGATTCCGGGCTGTGCGACAAAGCTGTATGATGAAGCAATGTTCAATCGCCGTGAAGTGACGTATACTTTCACTGCCCGTGAGGATGTGCTGACCGGCTATTATCCGCTCACCTTCCAGGTGTGGTACAGCAAGGACGGTATCCGATGCGCAGAACCGGCAGAGGTTTCGGTTTATGTTTACTGTCAGGGAAAACCGGGCAGCGGTCGAATCGGTATGAGTGAGGAAACCAACGTTTCTCAGCCCAGAATCATCGTTACCGGATTTGAAACGGATCCTGCCGATGTTTATGCGGGAGATACATTCATGCTGACGATTCATGTGAAAAACACTTCTTCCGATACCGCGGTAAATAACCTGCTGTTTGATCTGGAAGCAGTGGAAGGAGGAACGGAGAGTTCCAGCGGAACCACCAACAGCTATGCGGCATTTCTGCCCACATCCGGTTCCAGTTCCATTTATATTGACAGAATGCCGGCGGGCAGCAGCAGCGATTTAAAGATTGAAATGCAGGCGAAGGCCGATCTGTCTCAGAAGCCCTATGTGGTGACCGTCAACATGAAATATGACACCGATCTGAAGGCAGATCTGACGGATGAAGCAAAGGTTTCCATTCCGGTAAAACAGGAATCCAAATTCGATTCCAGCACGCCGGAAATCAGTCCTTCCAGCATTATGGTGGGAGAACAGAGCAATGTCATGTTCCAGATTTACAATACCGGTAAGACCACCCTTTATAATGTACAGGTGAAGTTTGAAGCGGACAGCGTGGAAGGCGGTGATACCTTTATCGGCAATCTGCAGCCCGGCGCGACCGGTAACGTGGATGCTATGGTGAGCGGTATTGCTGCTACGATGGATGACGGCACGGTGAAAGCTGTCATCACCTATGAGGATGATGCCGGAAATCAGACCAGAGTGGAAAAGGACCTCAACATTTTTGTCATGGAAATGGCAATGGACGATGGAATGATGGATATCCCCATGGATGATATGATGATGGAAGAGGAAGAGAAAGGACTTTCAACCGGTGCGATTGTCGGAATTATCGCAGCAGCGGTGGCAGTAATTGCAGCAGCGGCTGCAGTGATTCTTAAGCTTCGCAGGAAGAAAAAAGCGGCAAAGGAACTGGCGGAAGATCTTCTGGATCTGGATAAGGATGAATAAAACATGAGAATTCTGGATTTGCTGCGGATGAGCTCCAGCAGCTTATGGAAAAGAAAATTCAGGACAGTTCTGACCATACTGGGCGTTATGATCGGCACAGCATCCATTGTTGTCATGGTTTCTCTCGGACTGGGGTTAAACAGAGCAACGATGGAAAATATTGAACGCTACGGCGGTCTGACTACTATAGAGGTGAGTGAAGGACGCGGTTCCGGTTACTCTTCGGGAAGCTATGCTGTTGTAACTTCAGACAGTTCTTCGGATGATCAGGTCATGCGACTGGATGATGCGGCCGTAGAACAGCTGAGTAAGCTTGAATATGTGGAAAGTGTTTCACCGATTCTGAGTGTGAATATTATCGCAAAATATGGTGCCTATCAGCATGACTGGATGTCAGTACAGGGAATGACGCCGGAGGCGCTTGCTGACCTGGATATTGAAATCGGGGATGGACATTTGCCTGCAGACAGCACGGAACTGGAATTTTTTTACGGAAATCAGGTGGCGGCAGAATTTTATAATCCCAAAACCTACGATTATCCCTATTATTCCACGGGAGAGTATCCTGTGGATTTTATGACGGATACTGTATTTTTTATCTTTGACCGGGATGCTTACTGGTCCAGTCAGTATGACAGCGGGACAGAGGGGACGGTTACGCAGCCGCCCAAAAAATATCTCGTCAAAACGGCAGGAGTGGAAAAGCCCAATGACGAGAACAGCTGGAGCCCTTATGGATATCAGGTATACTGTAATCTGGATGCGCTGAAAACAACACTGAAAAGAATTTTCAGAAATAAGGCAATTCCGGGACAGCCCACCACCTCCAGCGGAAAGCCTTATAAGGAACTTTTTTACAGTCAGGTAAAAGTGAATGTGGACAGCATTGATCATGTGCAGGAAGTTCAGGAGCTGATCAAATCCTACGGCTATGAGGCTTACAGCAACATCGAATGGGTGGAGTCGACTCAGAAAGAATATGCGAATATTCAGGCGCTGCTTGGCGGTATCGGTGCGGTTTCCATGCTGGTTGCGGCGATCAGTATCACCAATACGATGATGATGTCCATTTATGAAAGAACCAAAGAAATCGGCGTTATGAAGGTGCTGGGCTGTGACATGCGAAACATCCAGGGAATGTTTTTGATTGAAGCGGCTTATATCGGATTTATCGGCGGTCTGGTCGGGCTGGCCTTAAGCTATGCCATATCGGCGGTGATCAATAAAGTGATGGAAGCAAGCGGAGGAACAAGCGGCCTTTCCTACATACCGCCCTGGCTGGCGGTCGCATCTGTGATCTTTGCGGTAATTATCGGTATGCTTGCCGGATTTTTGCCTTCCAGAAGGGCGATGAAGTTAAGCCCCCTGGCGGCGATCAGAAATGAGTAAAAACAGAATTAAAAATAGGATTTCGCTCTGCGAAATCCTCCGCCTGCGGCGGGCCTGTAAAGCGGACATCTTTCATTCCGCCGCAGTGCGATCCACCGGAGGGGCTTTTTATGCAATAGGAAGCCCGGTGGACTTTCTTATCACATAAAAAAGGATGCAGCCAAAACTGCATCCTTTTTATGATCGAGTAACGACGCAAATGCGATTACGGTCTATCAGGCGGCTGTTAAAGAAACCATTCAATCTGCCTGGGCTCCGAGAAGTTTTCTTCCAGCCATGCCTTGGCCTGTTCTACATGGAAGGAACGTGCTTTGGAGGGGCAGATATATGCGCAGCGCATGCAATTGATACATTTGCTTTGGTCAATTTCATGTGTCTTTCCATCGATGGCGCCAACAGGACAGGAAGCTACGCACAGATTGCAGCTGTTGCAGAGCTCTTTGTTCAACTCCTTGGGAATCTCTTTTGCAGGCTTGGGGGCGGGAGTGGGATTACCGGGCAGTTCAACCTCTTCAAATTTGTAGGATTCAAATTTGGGCTTTAATGCGTTTGCAAAGGTCGCAATTGCCCTTAAATCCTCAACATTCGGACGGCCTGCGCCCAGTTCTTCAGAGAATGTATGCGGGGTAATGCAGGCGATGGCTGCGATACAGATAAAGCCCTGACGGGTCATGATCTGCTTAAGCTGTGCCAGTGCATCATCATAGTGGCGATTGCCATAGCCAACGAGAAGAATGCAGGGTGTCTGATTGCCGCGCAGATTGTCAAACAGACCTTCCACGGGAGGAACCTGACCGCCGTATACGGGAACGCCTGCAATCACCAGGTCATTGGAAGAAAAAAAGTGACGGCCGGCTCTTGCCTGAGGCGTAGTAAGATCAAGCTTTTTGATTTTTTCACAGGGAATGTTCAGGTCAAGCTGCTCTGCCAGCAGAGTTGCCGCATGAGCAGTCCCATATGTAGGGCTGAAAACAGCTTTATAAATATTGTAAGAAGTATAATTATACATTTTTCTCCTCTTTCCTGTAGGGAATTTAAAATCCCAGTTCTTCTCCGACTAAAAAGACTTTGATGCGGCCTGCATGACGGGAACGTCTGGTCACGGCGATCTGACAGCAGAAGCAGTCGGGAGACTGGCAGTCTGCACAGCTGCCGGTGAGGGCGCAGGGCGTATTTAAGTTCAGACGGACAGCGTTGGGAGGACAGGCGTTTGTGCGGATGCGCTTCACAGCACTTTCCACATCACTGACCACCTTGTTCATGCCTACGATCATCATGACATGAGCGGGACCGTGAATGATGCAGGCAACCCGGTTGCCGTTTCCGTCAATGTTCACCAGCTCGCCGTTTAAGGTGATCGCATTGGTGCTGCAGAAAAAATAATCGCTCATTACAGTTTTGGCAAAAATTTCGCGGCTTTCCTGCGGTGTCTTCGCGGTCATGCGGTCAATCAGGGTATAATTGCCGGATTTCAGTGCGTCCATCATGCCGGATTCGGTGATGCTGGCACTTCCGCCCCAGGAAATGATGCTGTTTTCCGGCATCATCTCAAGAACGGCCTTCACCATATCCTCTTTGTTTTCAAAATAATAACCTTCCATATTACGCTTTTCCAGATTCTTAATGATTCCGGCAGCGGTCTTTGCGTAAGCTTCTTTTTTATAACTCATAAAATACCTCCATTCACTGAATTTCTTTATTAATCAGTATATCATAATGAAAAAAGAATGGAAGAGGAAATAAAATTGTCAGACAATTCGGATAATAATATATAAAATAACATACAAAAATATTGACTAATTGTTAAAAACAGATAAGATACAAAAAATAATAAAAAAATCAGAAAAGTTGTTGACAAAATGAAGAATCATATATATAATAAAACCATAAACAACAGACAAACAAAAACAACCAAATAAAAGAAAAGGAGGTAATTCCACCTAACACTTAATTCTCTAAACCTTTAGAAAATCGGAAATGAAATTGAAAAGATGAAATTAAGCGGTAAAGTTCATAACTGAAAGTAAGAGAAGAAAGATCAGGTTTTATGAATTCCCAATATTGAAGAATCTGGAGATTAAGATAAGCAACATCAGAAGTCCTGGTTTTCAGAAGAAGATATGAAAGTCATAAGATGAGAATCGAGTAAATCGGAAAGCAGGAATGAATCAGAAGGAACTTAAGAGTAGAAATCAAGAACAGTGATGTAGTTGATGGAAGTGAGAAGTAAATTTATCATAGATTTATTTCATCAGATTCAAAATCATGGAAGAGAGTATAAGGGTACAAGCTGACAACTTCATAAAGAGTCTTTAAAGGGAATGAATAATTCCGGAAACTTTAGAGAAAATGCACAAGTCAAGAAAAGTTATCGAGTACAAACTATGAAGTAGCGATAGTGAATAGGATATTGAACATGACAGGGAAACACGATGGAACGGAAAAGTTATCGGTCAATATCAGAAAACAGTTACAGTACTAAAGTACAGATCAGAACGATTGGAAAGATACAGATAAGACGGAGGTTTCAAACCATTGGATAGCATAGTTTAAAAGCGGGTATTAGTCAAAAAGATGATTGATACCCGCTTATTTTTGTGTTAGTCTATAGAAAAAAAGAATGGGGTAGTTTCCTTAAAATGTCGGACAGAGAAGAAAGAAGAGAATACAGAAGAAAAAGACGAATACGTAATCAGATCATTTCCTACAGCGTAATGCTGGTGGTTTTAGTTGGCGTTGGTATAGGCTGCTTTGCAGGAATCAGAGCCGCTTCGGCGGGAATTCAGGAAAGGCAAAGTGCGAAAGAAGAAGCCAGACAGGCAGCCATAGAAGCTTCCATGGCTGCAGAGTCCGCCCAGGCAGAGTCTGCGGTGGCGGCTCTTTTGGAGATGGATGCGCAGGAGAGTGCTGCAGAGACGGAGACCTACAGCAGAGAGGATGCCCTTATGGAGATGGTGGAAGAGAGTGTGAACAGTATGACACTTGAACAGAAGGTTGCGGGTCTGTTTTTTGTGACGCCGGAGCAGATCACAGGTGTATCACAGGCTGTACAGGCAGGAGAGGGAACAAAGGAAGCTTTGCTTAAATATCCTGTCGGAGGCTTGATTTATTTTAAACAGAATATACAGTCGGAGGAGCAGATTAAAGAAATGCTTGCCAATACCGTTTCCTATTCCACGTTCCCGATTTTTCTGGGAGTAGATGAAGAAGGCGGTAAAGTGGCAAGAGTGGCGGATGCTCTTAATTTGGAGAACGTGGGTCCCATGGCTGATATTGGCAGTACAAATGATTCTCAGGCGGCCTACACTGCAAACGAAACGATCGGCAAATATCTGGCATCCTACGGTTTTAATGTGGATTTCGCACCCGTTGCGGATGTTTTGACGAATTCCGAAAATGCGGTGATCGGAGATCGGGCATTTTCTTCGGATGCTGAGACGGCAGCGCAGATGGTAGCGAGCGCCGTTGAGGGCCTGCAGTCCACAGGCGTGAGCGCCTGCATCAAACATTTTCCCGGACATGGGGATACCGCATGCGATTCTCATACAGGAGCCGCACAGACGGATCGCACAAGGGCTGAAATGGATGCAGCAGAATTTCTTCCTTTCAAATCAGGAATTGAGGCGGGAACGGAAATGATCATGGTGGGACATATCAGTGCGCCAAAGCTGACAAATGGCGAGAAGGTACCTGCCAGCCTTTCGGAAGAGATCATCACAGGAATTTTGCGCAGCGAGTTGGGATATGACGGAATTGTAATTACAGATGCCATGAACATGGCGGCCATCACGGATTACTATCAGGCAGATGTGGCAGCGATAACTGCGCTGAAAGCCGGTGCGGATATGGTGCTCATGCCGGAGAATTTTGAAGTGGCCTATGAGGGCGTGCTCAAAGCGGTGCAGGATGGAACCATCAGTGAAGAGCGTGTCAATGATTCACTGAAGAGAATTTATAAGGTAAAGCTGAAAAACAAGGTGCAGTGATGCCTTTCAATGTTATTCTGGCAAGTCACGCTATCCCTCGGGTTTTACACGCCGAAGGCGCGAAAACTGCTGCTCCGACTCTGTTTTAAATAACAAAAAATGGGCGGCAAAAAAAATAAAATTTAGTGTTGACATTCTGTGTCGAAAATGATATTATACTTCTTGCAGCGAGCAGTAAGCCGCATGCGGAAGTGTCGGAACTGGCAGACGAGCAAGACTAAGGATCTTGTGATCATTGCGATCGTGTGGGTTCAAGTCCCATCTTCCGCAGTTAACATCATATTTCAGCAGTATGCAGGAATGGCGGAATTGGCAGACGCGTACGGTTCAGGTCCGTATGATAGTAATATCATGAGAGTTCAAGTCTCTTTTCCTGCATGATTAAAACACTTCGGAAGACTTTCCGAAGTGTTTTTCAGTTTGAATATAAAAAAGAAGGAGATATAAAAATGGCCGTAACAGAAAGAGAGCAGTTGATTTTTGATATAGCGTCTATGGAATGGGATTTATTCCAACAGGTACAAAATACCGGAGGCAGGGCTTCCTGTCAGGACGATCCGGATACATTTTTTAAGATGCGGATGAGTCAGTGGATGGTTTATTCTGACGCTGTGCTGGAAAGCTACAAGGAAGATATTTTGAATGCGGCCAAGGCAGGAAGAAATCTGGTTTTTGAAAAGTATGGACGTATGATGGAAACCACTTTTCCGGAGGAGTTTGAGCAGATTAAGCCTTTTTTGCCGGAAATTTCAGCACATCAGTGTGATAGGATCAAGGAGTTGGCTGCCATCCATGTGGAATGGGACAGATGGATGCTGAAACATTACCCCAATATTCGCAAAAACGGCAGGGTGATGACCACGCGCGAAGACAATTTTTATGATGGTTCGTCCTCTGAAAGTTATCTGCGCGGAGAAATGATGACCTATTCGGAGAAAACTGTGGAATTGATTTTTAAGGAAACAAAAGAAGCTTACGAAAAAGGTGTGAATCTGTTAAAGCAGATCATTGAAAATGAAACGGCATTTTACGGTTATAAGAGTCTGGAAGATGCAGAAGCCGCCCACTGAGGGCGGCATTTTTGCTCTACAGGAATTTTCTCCGAAAATTCCTGTAGAGCAAAAATGCGCTTCGCGCAACGATGCGTACTCGCAGCGCCCCGGCAATCTGCGATTGCCGGAAATTGTCGCTTACACGGCCGCGCCGGACGCGGAGTGCGCGTATAACGTGCATGATTTCAAAAATGCAGTCTGCGGCGCACAGCGTTGCGCAGACGGGAGCGTGAGAGGATGGTCACCAAAAGGATAACGATTACAGTGCAGATAGCAAGCACAATTGCGGACCAGGTCAGGTGTCCGGGATCCTGGAAATAGTGTTCAATCAGAAGTTCAAGCCCAACGCAGACCATTGCCAGTTCCAGAAAAAAATACAGACCTGTCATTAAAAAAGAGGAAGATACTTTTCTGTATAAAAAGGCAAACAGGATTGCTGCTGCGGTAAAGAGTGCGGTGATGGGCAGTGCCAGTCCGAAAAACCAGTCGTGGCTTGCTGTATTAAAGCTGATCATGTATTGGTACAGGGCGATCGCCAGACCATCGCATAACAGTGAAATATAAATCGGCATTTTAATATAGACGACAGCCGGAAATGTCAGCACCCAGATCAGCAGGCAGGCACCGATCACATATAAGGACCAGAGGCTGCCGGAAAAGACCAGAAGATTTAACAGGGCGCAGACAAGGGAGGTGGTGGTCAGAGAAACGGAAAGCAGGATGGCAAGATCCTTACGCTTTACCACCTCGACCTGCCCCTTTTCTTTTGGGAAAGGGGGAACGGATCTGGTGTGAGTTATTTCATTGGGATTGATGACAGGTGTATTGCACAGAGGACATCTTTCCAGAGAATCCTCCAGCTTTACGCCGCAGTTAACGCAGTATGACATGGTTATCATTCCTCCTCAAAGTTACGGTTGCTTTCAATAGTGACATGTATGCCGTCTTCTACCAGTTTACGGAAAAAACGCCGTTCCACATCAGCCTCTATGATGCAGCTGGCAAAATTGATGGTCAGCGTATCTTCATAGCTGATGATGGCGCAGTTGGTACGTTGGGAAAAAGGCATTCCCATGTAGATGTCAAAGCGCTCGATATAAGGCTTCATATCTTCAGGAACCTTTATGGCCCCCATATTGGTGAGTCCGGCGGAAGAATTGCGGTCCTGCACTCTTGTATAAAAAAGGCGGACAACGAAATCCTTGATAAAGAGGGGCACGATACGAATGAAAGGATTTCGTTTTGTGGCAGCGTTAGTGGTGATATCGCCCCGCAGAAACTTTTCATTGATATAATAGCGCATGAAATTGTGCACCTGTGTGACAATTTCCTCAAAGGTATATTCTCCCAGACGTGGATCGATGGAAGGATAGACCATGGTGATGAAGTTGCGCAGCGTTTTGGAAGGAAAGAAGCGGCGCAGGTTTACAGGCATGGCGATGCGCACCGGGCGCAGACGCAAATGAAAATCGTGCTCCTGTTTTTGTAAAAGAGAGTATAAAAGCACTGCATTTAAATATTCGGTGATGGTTGCGTGATATTTTTTGGCGACTGCCATGGTTTCCTGTACGGAAATAATGCCGTCTATTACATTAAAGGTATGAGAGGACTCTCTGGTACCTTTGATGCGGTATGTCTTTTCTGCAGGACGTTCCGGCCGCACCTGAGCATTTGCATAGCGCATATAGGCATCTTCCAGTTCTTCCGGATCAGGTTCTTCATTTACGTCCAGCACAAAATATTGGTTGGTGATGGTATGGCCCAAAAGGCGCAGGTAAGTTGCGGTGATGGTCTGCAGCAGGGCCATGCCGCCTGTTCCGTCTCCCAGACTGTGGTGCGCCTCCAGAGAAATGCGACGGTCATAATAGTATACCCGGATCAGATAACGGTGATTCCCTTTAAAGGGCATGGGCATACAGAAATTGCGCACATCGGGACGGACAAAGGGACCGGAGCGGTCGTTGGGTTCCAGATAGCGCCAGAAAAGTCCCTTGCGCATGGCCACTTTATAGGTGGGAAAACGCTTAAGCGCTATGTCCACAGCTTTCTGCAGAACATCCGGATCTATTTTTTCTTTTAATAAAACAGAAAGCCTGTATACGGAGGAAAAGTCTCTGCGCTGAAGGGTCGGATAAACAATGGCGGAGAGATCCAGACGATACCAGGTTCTGGAATTGCTTTTTTTATTTTCGGGCATGAAACAGGTTCCTTATTTGATGATATAGTGCCGTCGGCCGACAAGGGCAGGTACGCCTCTTTTGAAGACTGCAGCGTAGGGCTAAAACTGTTATCATTAGTATACACGTTTCCGGGCGGGAAAACAACAGAAAGGAACTTTAGTCCTTTACGGATTTTTCAGGATATGCTACAATTCTCGACACAAAGCGTGAATGATATCTGCGGGTGGAAAATGACGGATGTAATGCCGGTGCCAGAAGGTCTGTCCGGCATTCGGATTTTTGCTGCAGAGGGCAGATTTACTTGCGGCGGCAGGAGGATACAATGGCCTTAAAAGAAAAACAGAATCAAAACCTGATGAATGTGATTCGCAAAATGCATGGAATGGTGGAAAATACGGATATTGATAAGCATCGACAATCTCAGGATCGAATCGGTGCCATTTTGGGAAAAGAGAAAAAAGCGGAATATATTCCGCAGGATGTGGATGGCATGAGCTGTGAATGGGTGCGGGTAGAGCGTGCACATATGAAAAAATATGTGATTTTATATTGCCACGGCGGCGGTTATTCAACCGGCAGTACCCTGTATGCCCGGACAATTACCACAAAGCTGGCGGAGTCCACTTCAATGGATGTTTTTGTTTTCAATTATCGCCTTGCGCCGGAACATCCTTATCCGGCAGCGCTGGAGGACGCCATGAAGGCCTGGAATTATCTGATGCTTCTGGGCTATGGTGCCAGAGATGTGATTGTGGCAGGAGATTCGGCAGGTGGAAACCTTGCCCTGGCTCTTGTGCTGAAGCTCAAGGAGGAAGGCAGAATTTTGCCAAGAGGACTGGTGCTGCTTTCGCCCTGGACGGATCTGACTGCTTCCGGAAAAAGCCATGTGACGAGAGCAAAGCTGGATCCGATTCTGGATCAGGAATATCTGGTCCGGATGACGGAAAATTATGCGGCCGGCCAGGATTTGAAGAATCCTTATATTTCTCCTCTTTTCGGAAATCTGGAGGGACTTCCGCCAACTTATATTCAGGTAGGAGATAATGAGGTGCTTTTGTCGGATTCCACACTTTTACACAAAAAGATGATCAAAGCCAACGTTTCGGTGAAAATTGACGTCTATAAAGGTATGTGGCACGTGTTTCAGATGTCACCTTTTAAGACTGCATATGATGCCATGGAGAAAAATGCGGAATTTATTTACGACATTTGCCGATAAGAATCGTCTTTTGGGGAGCTTCGAGGAAGCTTTTTTGGACGGACAAAAAAGGAAATTTGCCCGGGATGCGGAATATAAATTATGTAGGGATTCGGTTTTTGACTGTCGGCATGCTGTGAGCGGCAGGCAGACAAGAGCCTGAGAGATTCGTGTACAAAGAGGAGAACGAATGAATATCCGTGAAAATCTGGAACAGCGGGAGGTCGAATATTTAAGTCCTTATGCGACATTGAGCAGGAATTCCTGCGGCAGGCTGCGCAAAGAAGAACAGTGCGATATCCGACCGGTTTTCCAGCGGGATCGGGATCGCATCATTCACAGCAAATCTTTCAGACGCCTCAAGGATAAAACGCAGGTATTTTTGTCACCGATGGGAGATCATTATCGCACCCGACTGACGCATACGCTGGAGGTTTCCCAGACGGCAAGGACGATTGCAAGAGCGCTGCAGCTCAATGAGGAACTGGTGGAAGCCATAGCGTTGGGGCATGATCTGGGGCATACGCCTTTCGGACATGCGGGAGAGCGGGCGTTAAACCGCGTCTGTCCCTATGGATTTGTGCATTCCCAGCAGAGTGTCAGGACGGTGGATCTTTTGGAAAAGGACGGACAGGGACTGAATCTGACTTTTGAAGTGAGGGATGGCATCCGCAATCACCAGACAGAGGGACATCCCATGACGCTGGAAGGCTGTGTGGTTCGTTATTCCGATAAAATAGCCTATATCCATCATGATATGGATGATGCGGTCAGAGCCGGCATTTTAAAAGAGTCCGATGTGCCGAAGGAAATTCAGGCGGTGATCGGCTCCACTACCGGAAAAAGGTTGAACAGCTTTATTCATGACATTGTTTCAAACAGCTGGGGAAAGAATAAAATTGCCATGTCGGAGCCTGTGGAACAGGCAATGCAGGCATTGAGGCGGTTTATGTTTGAACGTGTTTATGAAAATCCTCAGGCCAAAGGGGAAGAGGGAAAAGCGGAAATTCTGATGGAGACGCTGTATGATTATTATCTCCATCACCTGGAACTTTTGCCGGCGGATATGCTTGCGCTGATGGATAAGGGTGAGCCGCGGGAGCGCATTGTATGCGACTATGTGGGGGCCATGACAGATCGTTTTGCAATAGCAAAATATGAGGAAATTTATATACCGAAATCCTGGCAGTATTAGGTATCGGGAGACTGTTTTTGTTTTTTTGAGAGACGACAGGGCTTTCAAAAAAATAAAAACAGTTTAAAGGAGCAGAAAAGATGTATTATCCTGATGAGTTGATTGAAGAGATCCGAATGAAAAATGACATAGTGGATGTGATCTCAGGTTATGTGAGACTTCAGAAAAAGGGTAGCAATCATTTTGGTCTGTGTCCTTTTCATAATGAAAAATCACCATCTTTTTCCGTTTCAGGGCCGAAGCAGATGTATTATTGTTTCGGTTGCGGAGCGGGAGGAAATGTCATTACTTTTTTAATGGAATATGAAAACTACAGTTTTCAGGAAGCGGTGAAAGTGCTGGCTGACAGGGCCGGTGTGCAGCTTCCTCAGATGGAGTATTCTCAAAAAGCGCGCAGGGAAGAAAGCCGCAGGGCGAAACTTCTGGAAGTGAACAAAGAGGCGGCAAAATATTTTTATTATCAGTTAAGAAGCCGTCAGGGCAGCATTGGTTACCAGTATTTTAAGGAAAGACAGCTGTCAGATGAGACGATGAATCGCTTCGGCCTGGGATATTCCAACAAGTACAGCGATGATCTGATCAGGTATTTAAAGTCAAAGGGCTATACAGAAGATCTGATCAGGGATGCCGGACTTTGCAATACCGATGAAAAGCATGGCATGTACGATAAATTCTGGAATCGTGTCATGTTTCCGATTCAGGATATTAATCACCGTGTGATCGGTTTCGGCGGCCGTGTGATGGGTGACGGAAAGCCGAAATACTTAAATTCGCCGGAAACGGAAATCTTTGACAAGAGCCGTAATTTATACGGTCTGAATTTTGCCCGGACAAGCCGGAAGGGGAACATGATTCTCTGTGAAGGATACATGGATGTGATCGCCATGCATCAGGCCGGCTTTAATCAGGCGGTAGCCTCACTGGGAACGGCTTTTACTTCGGGACAGGCCAGTTTGCTGAAACGCTATGCCCCAGAGGTATTGCTTTGCTATGACAGTGACGGTGCGGGAACCAATGCAGCGCTTCGCGCCATCGGTATTTTAAAGGAAGCAGGTCTGACGGGAAAGGTCATTAATCTGGAGCCTTATAAGGATCCGGATGAATTCATGAAAGCTCTGGGGCCGGAAGAGTTTCAAAAGCGGCTGGATAATGCGGAAAACAGCTTTTTCTTTGAACTGCGGCAGCTTCAGAAGGATTACAATTTAAGCGATCCGGAGTCAAAGACGAACTTCCACAGGGCAATCGCCAAAAAACTGTGCGAATTTTCCGAAGAGGTGGAACGGGAAAATTATATTGAAGCCGTGGCGCAAAAGTATAATATCGGTTTTGAAAACCTGCGCAAGCTGGTAAGAAGCTACGCTGCACAGACCGGACTTGTAAAACCTGTGGAACGGCCCAAGTCCGGCATTCAGAAAAAAACGGCGCCCCAGGACAACGTGCTTCGGACCCAGAAGCTTTTACTGACCTGGCTGGTGGATCAGCCGCAGCTTTATCCGAAGATCAAAAAATATATAACCGCTCAGGATTTTTCAGAAGGGCTTTACCGCAGGGTGGCAGAAAGGCTTTTTGCTGATCTGGACAGCGGAAAAGTAAATCCTGCGGGAGTGATCAGCATGTTTGAGGATGAAGAGGAACAGCGGGAGGCGGCATCTTTATTTCATACAAAGCTGGTGAGCATGGAAAATGATCAGGAAAAGGAAAAAGCCTTTCATGATATTGTCTGTGCGGTCAAAAGAAACAGCTATGAGAGGGACTCGGCCAGTCTGGGAACCGATGTGGCAGCACTGCAGCGCGTAATTGCCGGCAAAAAGCTGCTGGAAGAACTTAACAAAACGCATATTTCTCTGCAATAGCGTTAACAATAGAAACAGATACAGGAAGGATGTAAACTGACATGACAATGGATGAAGCTACAAGAGCAAAATTTGAAGAAAAACTCAAAAGCCTGCTGGCAATTGCCAAAAAGAAGAAAAATGTGCTGGAATATACGGAAATCAGCGATCATTTTGCAGAACTTCACCTGGATGGAGAGCAATTCGACGAAATTTTGGAAGCTCTTGAAAAAACCGGTATTGACGTGCTTCGCATTACCGAGGATGATGATATTCCCGATGAAGAGATCCTGATGACCGAAGAAGATGTGGATGTGGAGAATCTGGATCTTTCCATTCCGGACGGTATCAGCATCGAAGATCCGGTTCGTATGTATTTAAAGGAAATCGGTAAAGTTCCGCTGCTTTCCGCAGAAGAAGAAATCGAGCTGGCAAAGAAAATGGAAATGGGAGATGAAGATGCCAAGAAACGTCTGGCTGAAGCTAACCTGCGTCTGGTTGTCAGCATTGCAAAGCGCTATGTGGGCCGCGGCATGCTTTTCCTTGATCTGATTCAGGAAGGCAACCTGGGTCTGATTAAGGCTGTCGAAAAGTTTGATTATCGCAAAGGTTATAAGTTTTCCACCTATGCAACCTGGTGGATCCGTCAGGCGATTACCAGAGCCATTGCGGATCAGGCAAGAACCATCCGTATTCCGGTTCACATGGTAGAGACCATCAACAAACTGATCCGTGTCAGCAGACAGCTGCTGCAGGAGCTGGGCAGAGAGCCTCTGCCGGAAGAAATCGCAGAGGAAATGAACATGCCTGTTGACCGCGTGCGCGAAATCTTAAAGATTTCCCAGGAGCCTGTCTCTTTGGAAACGCCCATCGGTGAAGAGGAAGACAGCCATCTGGGCGATTTCATTCAGGATGACAACGTGCCGGTTCCTGCAGATGCCGCAGCGTTCACCCTGTTAAAGGAACAGCTGGTGGATGTGTTGAGCACCCTGACTGAGAGAGAACAGAAGGTTCTGCGCCTGCGTTTCGGCCTGGACGACGGCAGAGCAAGAACGCTGGAAGAAGTTGGTAAGGAGTTCTCCGTTACCCGTGAGCGTATTCGTCAGATCGAGGCGAAAGCGCTGCGCAAGCTCCGCCATCCCAGCAGAAGCAGAAAATTGAAGGATTACCTGGATTAACAGCGAGGAAGAGCGGGGGACGCGCCCGTAGCTGTTCGACAGCCAAAAAGTCCCTGCCGCGCATGCGGCAGGGATATCAGGTTCAGAGAGCTGTTCATGAAAGCTTGCTTTCATGAACAGCTCTCTGAACCTGATACACGGCTCCCGGAGGGAGCAGGGCTTTTTGATGCCGGATCGCAGACTGAAATTCGCGGCAACAGCCTCTGCTCTGACGAGCGTCCCCCATGAGCGAAGGCGAAGCCGCAGCGAATGGGGGACGCAAATGGGGCGTGGGGCTTAAAAAATGTTCCCGCCCTTTTGTCGTTTTGAGAAATGCAGGTTTGCGGTTTCGCCGCATTTCGGGCTTGTGGTTCTAAGGGGCGCAGGCAGCGGAAAGCGTACTGGCAATTCGCAGGAAGTGTACTGGGAATTTATTGGGAAGCATACTGACAATTCGCGGGAGGCGTGCCGGTATTATTGGGAAGCGTGCTGGTCAATTTGGGCGTTTGGGCATATACAGAAAAAATGCGCTGAAATACCCTTTTTAGTTAACATAAAGTTGATTTTCAAGGTTATTTAAAGGAAAATTGGGTATATAGAAAAAAATGTGCTCAAGAAACTCCGTTTTGAATTCAAATGTGGGGTTTTTCAGAACTATTTTTCTGTATATGCCCTTCGGTCCTGTTTTTATCTGGAAAAACGGGACCGAAAGGGGTATTTGAGAGGAAGAATTTTCTATATGCCCTGATGCTCAATGGAGTACCGGTTATATTGTGATTCCAAAGCACTCCGGTCCTGTATGTGCTCTGTATTTGTAAGCAGGAGACATAGAATATGATAGAATTATCCAAAAGAATGCGGGCGGTGGCGGATCTGGTGCCTGCAGGCAGTGTGGCAGCAGATATCGGCTGTGATCACGGCTTCGTTTCCATATATCTCATCCAGAGACAGATCTGTTCTGCCGTTTATGCGGCGGATGTTCGTCCGGGGCCGCTGTCACGGGCAAAAGAGCATATTGAAAGAGAAGGACTTGCAGATCGGATCACCACCGTGCTGTCTGATGGATTAAAGGAGGTGCCGGTGCGGCTGCGGGGGGATTTTCAGCACCCTGCAGGAATCGAAGGCGCAGTCAATGAGCAGGATACGGACAGCGTGCAGCATGCCGGCGGACCTTATGACGCAGATGGCATACATGCCGGCGGACCTTGCGGCACAGATGGCATACATGTCGGCGGACCTTGCGGCGCAGATGGCATACATGCCGGCGGACCTTGCGGCGCAGATGGCATGCTGGCCGCCGGCATGGGCGGAAAGCTGATGATCCGCATTTTAAGTGACGTGCCGGAAAAGACGCAAGAACTTGAATGGGTAGTGCTGGAGCCGCAGTCCGAGGTATGGCTGGTAAGGAGATGGCTTTGGGAGCATGGTTTTGTGGTTATAAAAGAAAAGCTGGTCTTTGAAGAAGGAAAATATTATCCGGTGATGTTGGCCTTAAACTGCAGAAAGAAAATGCAGGGACTTGATCAGAGTTCCGATGACACGGCGGCAAAATCTGTTGGGGAAGCTTTGGAAAAGCAGGAAAAGATCAGACAGGCCATGCTGGCGTCCTGTTTTTCAGAGGAAGAAGCAGAATTTGCATGTGACTGGCTGGGGGGACAGCTCATTTTGCAGAAAGATGCAGTATTAAAGGATTTTCTGAATCATACAATAGAGAATGACTGTAAGGTGCTTGACGGAATGCCGGATGTATCTGTACAGGAGGAGAAAACAGAAAAAGAACTTCGCATAGAAGCACGCAGAAAGGAAATACAGAAACGGCTGGATTTATCAGCACGGGTTTTAAAGCTGATGGAGTAAAAAATGCAGCAAGCAAAAATGGGAGGGCCTATGACAATTACAGTAAACGGAAAAATCATGAACACGCAGGAAAAACTGACCTTTAAACAGCTGGCAGAAAAGGTGCAGGAAAAATATTCGCACAGAATTGTGCTGGCGGTTTCCAACGGAAAGATCAAGGAACTTTTTAAGGAGCCTGTTGACAAAGCGGAGGTGACATTTCTGACCGCACAGGATAAGATCGGGCATGACACTTATGTGAGAAGCGCGGTGATGCTTTTGATGAAAGCGGCGGCGGATGTGGCCGGCGGACCGGATAAGGGGATGCTGAAGGTGGAATTTTCTGTGGGGCACGGACTGTATTGTTCTCCCAGAAACGGTTTGGTGGTGGATACCGAATTTGTAAAAAAAGTAAAGCTGAGAATGCAGGAACTTGCTGCAGCAAAAATACCGTACGTGAAATCCGCCTGGCCGACGGATGAGGCGATTGCACTTTTTAAGTCCCAGGGAATGCATGATAAAGTTCAGCTGTTTCGATATCGGAGAGGCTCTTACATTAATGTATATTGCCTGGACGGTTATTATGATTATAACTATGGCTACATGGTGCCCGATACCGGGTACCTGACCTGTTTTGACGTGATTCCATATGAAAGGGGACTGATGATGCTTTTGCCTTCTGCGCAGGAACCGGAGCGATTGGAGCCTTTCGAAGAGCGGCAGAAGCTCTTTTCCACGTTGGTTTCCTCTACGAAATGGGGCGAACAGATTGGCATCGATACGGTAGGGGATTTAAACGACAAAATCTGTGAAGGTGATCTGGCGGAGCTTATTTTAGTACAGGAGGCGCTGCAGGAAAGCAGAATCGGCGACATTGCGGAGGATATTGTTTCCAGACCTCATGTAAAATTTGTCATGATCGCAGGCCCCTCTTCTTCCGGAAAAACAACTTTTTCACATCGGCTTTCCATTCAGTTAAAGGCCCGGGGGCTTAAGCCGCATCCTATTGCGGTGGACAATTATTTTATTGACAGGGACCGTACTCCAAAAGATGCGGACGGAAAGTACAACTTTGAATGTCTGGAAGCCATTGACGTAAAGCAGTTCAATGAAGATATGTGTGCACTTCTGGAAGGAAAAACCGTGGAAATGCCCACCTACAATTTTAAAACGGGAAAAAGAGAGTATAACGGTAATACGCTGACCTTAAAGGAAGAGGATATTCTGGTGATCGAGGGCATTCACGGTCTGAATGATCAAATGTCCCATGCCCTGCCGGTGGACAGCAAATATAAAATTTATATCAGCGCGCTGACTTTTTTGAATGTGGATGAACACAACCGGATTCCCACCACGGACGGAAGACTTCTGCGTCGCATGGTGCGGGATGCCAGAACCAGAGGAACTTCTGCAAAGCAGACCATCGCCCAGTGGCCATCCGTGCGCCGGGGAGAGGAAGAGAATATTTTCCCGTTTCAGGAAAGCGCGGACGCCATGTTCAATTCCGTGCTGATTTATGAGCTGGCGGTGTTGAAAACCTATGCGGAGCCGCTTTTATACAGCATCAAAAAAGAGGACCCGGAGTATTTTGAGGCAAAACGCCTTTTAAAATTCCTGGACTATTTCCTTGGCGTGAGCAGTGAAAATCTGCCGAATAACTCCATTGTGCGGGAATTTGTCGGAGGCAGCTGCTTCCGCGTGTAAAACTGGACAGGCTCTGAGAGACGGTAAAATGCCGCTGTATTTTTTCATGCCCAGTGCTTTGGGGCTGCTTTCGATTGCGGAGATGGCGTTGCGGAATCGGATCAATCTGAACAGAATTTATAAGAGTATTAGTGAGACAATTTGAAAGCGGAGGCTGTCGCATCTTTGGTGCGACAGCCTCTTTTGGGTTGTGCAGTTTTCAAAATGAAAACCGCTTTCTTTTTGAGAATTTACTAACTTTTCCGGAAAGCTTATAGTATAAACAGGAGAAAGTGAAATCTATTGTCAGGGGAGGTCGCAAAAAGGGATGGAAGGAAAGAAAAATACACAGAAAAGGGGAAAAAAGAGCTATTATTATAAATTCTTTTTGAGTTTTATGGTGGTGCTGATTGTGCCGATGCTGACCATTTTATTGATTTTTTTATCGTCACAGAGCATTATCCGGGGGCAAATTCTGCGGTCCAGCGAAAATACGCTGAAACAGTTTTTTTCAAGGGTGGATGACGTGCTGGGAGAGGCCCAGGAAGTGTGTGTGACCATCGTCAACAGCAATGACAGCAAGTCCAATTCCAAAAAGCTGGTGGATCAGTTTGAAAAAAGGGCCATCTATGCGGGAAAAATCCAGAAGCAGTTAAAGGGCTATATGGGAGAAAAATATCTCGACATTTTTGAATATTATCCGGGCAAGGATTATGTGATCTCGGCCAACAATGCTTCCATGAATCTGGATTCCTATTATGAGCTGTATTACGGAGAAGGCGTAACGGATTTTGGGGAGGAATTTAAGGCGGTGGCGAATACATCGCGTAAAAAGCCGATGCTGCTTGGCATGAACGGAAAAGCTTCGGATTCTTATCTGTGTATCGCCATGCGGCAGGTCAGCTATAAGGATGAAAAGTATGACTATGTGCTGGTGGTTGTGCTGCGGCCGGATTATGTGACGAAGCTTCTGGAAAATGTGGTGGACGGAGAACAGAATGGGGTGTCCATGATTCTGGATGCCGGGCAGGAAGGCATTTTTTCTACGGATGATGTGTTTTATGCGCAGAATTTTGATGAAAAAGACTATATCATTCAGAAACAGGAGTCAAAAGTGATGGATGCAGATTATGTCTATGCTGTGCCTTATTCCTATTTCTGGAGCAAGTTGTTTTTCCTTTATATCATCTGCGGTATCGGTATGGCAGTTTCGGTGGCGCTTGGAATTTTCATTGCCTTTCGACAGACCAACAGGGTATATCAGCCGGTGGGCAGTATCATAAATGAACTCCAGAAACAGGCTTCTGTCACTTACGATGCAGGGGAGAATACGGAATTTGAATTCATAAAAATGCTTTTTGATGAGGAAAAAAGAGAGAAGCTGATCTTGAATAAAACGATTCGCCGGGGACAGGAGTATCAGAGAACGAATTTTATTTTTTCCTTATTGAATGGAAGCAATGAAATTTCGGAGAGCACGGAGGATATTTTCACGGAAAATGGAATGGCCCTGTGTTCCGACTGTTTCTGTGTGGCGTTTCTTTCGCTGCAGCCGGATCACCAGATGAAAAGCAAAACTGCAGCTTTTGTGGTGACAAATGTGTTTGAAGAGCTTTGCTGCCGGGTGGCCAGAGGCTATGTGGTAGGGCTGGGGGATACAGAATTTGCGGTTCTGGTCAATTTAAATTATGGAAACGAGAAAAAGCAGCTGCTTTTGGCGCTGGAGGAAGGGAAAGCCTTTCTGGAAAAATATTATAATATGAAGCTTACCATCGGCATCAGTGATGTGCAGGAGGGAATGCAGGGCATTCACATCGCCTATCAGGAAACACGGCAGGCGCTGTCCTACAGTTTTTTGCTGGGGAAAAACAGAATCATTGATTACGAAGAGATTGGAGAAAGAGAATTTCGATACCCCCAGGCGCCGGAGCTGAAAATGCTTCACATGGTTTCGGACTATCTGACGGGAGATGAGGAAGAAGCGGCGGCATCCCTGGTGGAAGAACTGACAGCAGATTATGAAATCAACAAAAATGCCTCTCTGGAAACCATGGAATGCTTTGAATTTGAAGCGGTCAGCATGTTCCACAGAAGCCTGATGCAGGAAGGGCTCTGGACAGCTGAATGGAGGGAACGGATCATGAAGCTTTTGCAGCAGGAAACACTGGAGGCATTCAAAGCATATTTCGCAGAGCTTTTGATGCAGCTGCATCGGAAAAAGGGGGAAACTGCGGGCGAGGAGGACGTTTGCGCCAGGGTGAAGGAGTATATTGATGCGCATTACGGTGAAGAACAGCTTTCCAGAACGCTTTTGAGCGAGATGTTCGGCATCGCGCCCGGATATCTTTCCAAACTGTTTAAAGAAAAATATCAGTTTACCATTCCGGAGTATATTTCCAGAACGAGGGTGGACAATGCCAAGACGCTGCTGAAAAATACCGCATTGAACGTTTCGGAAATTGCTGAAAAAACCGGATTCGTCAACAGCGCTTCCTTTATCAGAACCTTCAAAAGACAGGAGGGCATCACGCCCAATGTGTATCGGGAATTTTTTAATAAATAGCATTTCGCAAGAAGTCTGTGCCGGCACAGCCGGACAGACCTTTTGTGCAGTAAACCGCTTCGGAAAGCAAGCTTTCCGAGACGGTTTATTGCACAAAAAGCCCACATCGTTGCACGATGTGGCTTCTTTCCTGCTCAGCGGACCGCTTTTTCCGTATTGCGCATGGGTTTCAAATTGAAAATTTACAAAAATACGAAGCTGTGTATAAAATGCCGGTGTAAGGAAGTAAGCTTCCCGGAAGTAAGCTTCCCGGAAGTAAGCAAACTTCCCTGCATTACCGGTAAATGCAAAAACACATGAAATGGACAAATTGAAAAGAGAGAGGTAGCGACGATGAAAAAGAAATGGTTATCACGCACTCTGGCAGCCATTCTGACAGGCACCATGGCAGCAGGTATGCTGGTTGGATGCGGACAGGAAAGCGCAGCTGACACAGCTGCAGCGGAGGCAGTACAGACTGAGAGCGTATCTGAGACAGAAGCTGCGACAGAAAGTGCGCAGACTACAGACCAAAGCGCTGAGGCGGCGGGCGTTACATATCCTGTGGATACAGATGTACAGCTGAGCTTCTATCTGCAGAATCAGGGACTGGCGAAGAGCTCCGCATATGTGGACTATAATTCCGTACCCTTTTACACCGGACTGTCCGAAAAGACCGGTATTGACATCGACTGGCAGACCTATGCGGAAGGCGCGGATGCGACAGCCGCTTACAATCTGCTGCTGCAGGAAGAAGAACTTCCCAACATCATTTTCGGCGGCATCTGCAGTGATGCGGCAGAGCTTTACGCAGACGGCCTGATCTGTGACCTGACAGATTATCTGGAAACCTATGCTCCTGATTTCTGGGAATACATCAATCTGCCGGAAAATGCGGCAAATAAAAAAGCGATCACCAGCGCAGACGGAAAGTTCCTGTTTATGCCTTTCATTCAGGAAAGTGATTTCAACATCACATTCACAGGACCTGTTATCCGTCAGGACTGGCTGGACGAGCTTTCTTTAGAGGCACCTGTAACACTGGAGGACTGGGAAAATGTGCTGATCGCATTTAAGGAAAACTATGGCGCATACTTCAGCTTCTCCCTGCAGAGATTCAGCGCAGCAGGCATTGGCGGCGGCACAGGCGCATTCGCTCCGTTCACAATTAAATATTTTGTAGAAGATGGACAGGTGAAATGTGCAAATGCAGAGGACGAATGGAAGGATTTCCTGGCTGTGATGCATCGCTGGTATGAAGAAGGCCTTCTGGACCCTGACTTTACAACAGCGGATGATGCTTCCGTACGTTCCAGAGCTTTAAACGGAGAAACCGGTGTTGTATATACCGCCATGTCTCAGCTGACAAACTTCATTGCGGATGCTGAAAAAGAAGGTACCGGCGCACAGTGGACCGGATTTTCCTATCCCAGAACAGAAGCAGGCGCACCGACCACATATATTCAGACAAGAAGCCAGACCTTCCAGCCTTATTTCGGCGCGATGGTTACCACTTCCTGCTCCGAAGAAGAGCTGATTGCTGCAATTGAATTTTTAAACTACGGATTCAGTGAAGAAGGTATGCTGTACTGGAACTTCGGCGAGGAAGGCGTAAGCTATGAAGTGGCAGAAGACGGAAGCTTACGGTTCACAGACCTGATCACCGCGGACGAGCGAGGCGTTGCAGAAGCATTAAAGGATTACACCGGCATGTATACTGTAGGTGTGGGCATTCAGATGGCGGATATGGTAAAGGCGAAGAACAATGAAGCTTCCGTAGAAGCGGTATCCATCTGGACAGACAACACTGTGACAGCAGAGTATATGCTTCCTCCTTATACCAGAACAGAGGATGAGCAGGTGACCTACAATGATATCAATACCCAGCTGACCACCTATATCTCTGAGATGGCTCTGAAGTTTGTGACAGGAGAGGAATCTCTGGATAACTTTGACAAGTTCGTAGAGCAGCTCAATGGATATGGTCTGCAGGAACTGCTGGAAATTGAACAGACAGCGTATGACCGTTACATGAACTAAGTTTAAGCGTGGACCATTTGTAAAACAGATGGTCCACATTTTTTCAGGAGGTATCTATGAAGAAATCTTTCGCAGCGCGGGTGGCACAGGATTTTCAGAAGCACAAATTCAAATATCTGATCGTCGTGCCCGTGCTGATTTATCTGTTCCTTTTCTGTTACAAGCCCATGTACGGCGTCATCATCGCCTTTCAGAAATATCGTCCCAGCCTTGGAATCATGGACAGTCCCTGGGTGGGATTTGACAACTTTCTGCGCTTCTTTGAGGATCCCTGGTTTTGGCGTCTGATCCGCAACACCCTGACCATCAGCTTTTTAATGATTCTTTTCAGTTTTCCGGCGGCGATTTTGCTTGCTCTTTTGTTAAATGAGGTGAAGGTGAGCTGGTTTAAGCGCACCGTTCAGACCATCACCTATATGCCTCACTTCATTGCGCTGGTGGTGGTTTGCGGTCTGATTAACTCCTTTTGCCAGTCAGGCGGGCTGTTCAATGATATCATTGCGTTTTTCGGGGGAGAGCGAAGCAATCTGCTGGCGGATAAAAATCTGTTTTATCCCATTTATGTGCTTTCCGGAATCTGGCAGAATGTGGGCTGGAATTCGATTATTTACCTGGCCGCGCTTGCCGGCATCGATCAGGAGCAGTATGAGGCTGCCAGAATTGACGGCGCAGGGCGCATTCAGCAGATGATTCATATTACCTTTCCGGGACTTTTGCCCACCATATCCATGCTGCTGGTGCTGAATATGGGAAGCATCCTGAACGTGGGATATGAAAAGATTCTGCTGCTGTATCAGCCTCTGACCTATGAGGTGGCGGATGTGATTTCCACCTATGTGTATCGAAAAGGTATGCTGGATGCGGATTACAGCTTCTCCACAGCGGTGAACTTATTCAACTCTGCGATCAACATCATTTTCCTGGTGGTCTCCAATCGGATCAGCAAGAAAATGGGACAGAGCGGACTGTTTTAGAAAGGGGTAAAAGCGATGAAGTTTACGAAGAAAAGAAAGGGAGATCTGCTGCTGGATACGGCGATCTGGTTGATATTGCTCATTTTGACGCTGTTTTGCTTATATCCCATGTGGTATGTGCTGGTGGCCTCTTTTACGGACAGCACGGAGCTGGTCAGAAATCCGGGCTTTTTGCTCTGGCCGAAAAAATTTGTGGGGGCCGCCTATAAGATGGTATTTGACAATCCACTGTTCACCAATTCCTTTTTTAACAGTGTGAAAATTCTGCTGGTGGGTCTGCCGATCAACATCGTCATGACACTGCTGTGCGGATATTTCATGTCCTGCACAGGGATGATGTGGAAAAAGCCGATCAATTTTCTGATCATGTTCACCATGTTTTTCAACGGAGGTCTGATTCCGGGATATTTGAATATCAAATCCCTGGGCCTGTACAACACGATCTGGGCGCTGGTGCTGCCCGGCGCGGTGAGCGTTTACAATGCCATCATCTGTAAGACTGCCATCGAAGCGGTGCCCGACAGCTTAAAGGAATCCGCCTATATTGACGGTGCCAACGATTTTCAGGTCATCTTTAAAATCATCCTGCCGCTGATCAAGCCCACTCTGGCGGTGCTTTTACTGTATTACGGAGTGGGACACTGGAACAGCTGGTTCCAGGCATCCATCTACATTAAGGACAATACGAAGCTGCCGGTGCAGAACATTTTGAGAAGCATTCTTCTGGCCAATCAGGATCTGGCGGGAAGCGGCGGCTCAGACACCTATAATTCCTATGCGGAGACCATCAAGTATGCGGCGATTGTGATCAGTACCTTCCCGATTCTGTGCATCTATCCGTTTTTACAGAAATATTTTACAAAAGGCGTGATGATCGGTGCGGTGAAGGGATGACGATGTTTTTCCGTGTGAAAATAGATATGCCGCATGCGCGGCGGAATGAGAGGAAGTATGTATAAACAGATCGGCAAGGGGCGCCTGGGATATATTCTGTACCTGCCAAAAAAGGAATCAAAGGATTTTCCGCTGTTGGTCTATCTGCATGGCGCGGGGGAAAGAGGAACTGTTCTGGATCATCTGGAAAGACATGCCATTCCCAAAATGATAAAAGAAGGGCATGAAATCGATGCCATCGTATTATGTCCTCAATGCCCGGCGGAATTTGTCTGGAACAATGTTGTGCAGGACGTGAAAAGTCTCATTGATGAAATTGTGGAAAAATATGATGTTCAAAAGGACAGAATCTGCATTACGGGCGCAAGTATGGGCGGATATGGTACCTGGGAAATGGGATTGACCTATCACGACTTTTTTGCGGGTATCGCTCCCGTCTGCGGCGGCGGTATGCCCTGGAGAGCCCAAAATCTGATCACCACACCGGTGAACGCTTTTCATGGAGACTGCGATGAAGCGGTGGCTTTGGTGAATTCACAGCTGATGGTGGATCAGGTTTTGGCCTTGGGCGGCAATGCAAAGCTGCACATTTTAAAGGGCTTCGGTCATAATGACGGCATTGAGCAGGCCTATTATCACACGGAGCTCATCGAATGGCTGCTCAGGCAGCGAAGGTGTGACTTTACGCCTGTGAAAGAAGCATTGTCAGAGTATTTTTGAGTTACGCTTTATGGATGAGGGAAAGGAAAAGAGATGAGTATGCAAAAGAAACGCATGCCAAAAAAGAGGCTATTCATTTTTGCACTGATTCTGACGATGATGTGCAATTTGATGCCGGTGAATCTGCTGACTGCAAGAGCGGAGGAAACTGTCGGCACAGCAGGTGAGGAAGAAAATTTTGCTGCCGTTAATTTAGTGGCGGGAGGCGATTTTGAAAGCACCGTAGAGGCCACGGCCACAAGCGGCTTTAATCAGACCATCGGCTCCTGGACATTTTATGTGAAACCCGGAAGTGATACGAGCCTGACGATCTCCACCGTCTCAGGGCGGACCGGAAGTGCCCTGCAGGTGAGCGGCACCACGGATACTTATGTAAAGGTGAACCAGAATATTTTGCTGGAAGAAGGAAAAACCTACACCGGCTCCGTCTGGGTGAAATCTGCAGGCGCGGTGGGCTATCCGGAGGGCGCCCAGGCCAAGGCTCAGCTGAATCTGGGATTCGGCAAGGTGCTGGTCAATCTGCCTGCGACAGATTGTGCGGCGGACTGGGTGGAGGTTCCTTTTACCTATAAAGCGACGGCCACCGAAGAAGTGAATCTGGGACTGGGCATCTGCAATACCACGTCCGGCACATGGCTGATAGATGATTTTACGTTGACTCAGATTCCAAATACCATCAATCTGGATCGGGAGACTGCGGAAGTGGTGACCGGAAATACTTTGGAACTGGCAGCAACCATCATCGGCGCAGAGACTGTGGTGGAGTGGAGCAGCGCAAACGAGAGTATTGCCACCGTTACAGCGAATGCATCCGATTCCACCAAAGCTGCGGTGACTGCTGTGGCGGAGGGCGCAACGGCTATCACCGCCACCCTGAAAAATGCCCGGGGCGAGTTTCTCTACGCGGCCACCTGTGCGGTGACGGTGATCGCCGGAGAAGGGCAGAAAAATTATGTGTTCAACGGCAATTTTGAATATGACACGGATGCTGCGCTGCTGAATTTTTCCAGCGGAAATTCTTCCACGCTGATCGGCGACAGCGGCTGGACGGGCTGGACTGCAAACGGCAGCCAGAACATGGATTATCAGGTGGTAAAAGAAGGCCGCAATGACAGCCATGCCATGAAAATCACCAGAACTGCGGCAGGCACCACCACCGCCCGGGGCGTTCTTTCCCAGAACGTGGAAGGGCTGACCGTGGGAGAAAATTATAAGGTGAGTGTATGGGCAAAAATTGTGAATGAGACCAGTCAGAGCACCAATTCCTACATCCGCATCACGGACAGCGGGGAGGAAAAGACGCTGGCGGCAATCACAAATGTCCAGGCAAACGGAGAGTGGATGGAACACACCTATGAGTTTATGGCCAAGTCCACCACGGTGAACATTCAGATTCACGGAGCGAATCCCCAGACCGGCTATGTTCTGGTGGATGATGTTTCCATTAAAAGAGTGCCCAAGGACCCTGTGATCAGGCTCACTCCGTCCGGTCTGGAACTGGAAGTAGGAGCAGAGTCGGTGATTACAGCCCAAATTGAAGACCCGGATCAGGTGTTATCCGATGCAGGAACGATTCGGTTTTCCAGCGAGGACCCAACGGTGGCATCCGTGGACGAAGAAGGAAAGGTGACAGCGATCGCAGCTGGAACGACGGACATCATCGTGACCGCGGCAAACGGGCCCCTGAGCGCTGTATGTGCGGTTACTGTATCGGAAAAACAGGTACCTTTGACGCAGCTTTCTCTGAAGGAAACAACGCTGGAACTGTGCGCAGGAAGCCGGAAACAGCTGGAGGCAGAATTTGTGCCCGAAAATGCGGATGTGCAGAAGCTTACATGGAGCAGCAGCGATGAAAGTGTGGCCAGTGTGGATGAAAACGGTCTGGTCACTGCCTGGAAACAGGGCAGCGCTGTCATCACGGCAGCGACGGATGAAAATCTGACCGCATCCTGCAGCGTGACGGTGAGAGAAAGCACAACGCTGACAACCAATAAGGCCGCCTTTGAAACCGGCAGCGGCGTGCGTCTGACGGACAGCCTGAATAAAAAGGATTATGTCACCAATCAGACCGGAAGCGGTGAACTTTCTTTTCAGATTTTGAAAAAGCCCGAAAGCGGTACTTTACAGCTGGACGAAAACGGTGACTTTGTATACGTTCCCGGAAACTATGATACGTGTGACAGCTATGCGGACACTTTTTTCGTGGGTGTGACGGCGGCATCGGAGTCTGCAGTGATTTGCGCTGAAATTACGGTAAAAGAGCTGGAGGAAAATATTGCCTCTGCGTTGCGTGAAAAGGCCACCCTTCTCATCACCAGAGGGCAGCTGGAAGAGGTCAAAAAGGATATTCAGAATCCCGACAGCGTGAAATACAAAATATGGAATCAGTACAAGCCCTATCTGGAGTATCTGCTGACCACAGATGCGCCGCAGGATCAGAATCCCGCCTGTCCCAGGGAGGATTGCTCAGAGGATTCCCAATATGAATCCCAGTGGCAAAGGGATGTGGGCGACAGCATTGCCCACCTTTTGATGGGCTATCTGCTCACAGGAGAAACTGCCTATAGGGAGAAATGTATCGAGTATGCGATGGCCAGCGTGAATTATAAGCATTGGGGTTCCATTTCCATGTATAAAGAAGCGGATCTGGCAGCAGGCCATCAGGCTTTTGCGCTGGGGTTGGTGTACAACTGGCTGAATGAGGAACTGACCGATGATCAGAAGGCTCAGATCGTGAAAAAGGTGTATGACACCTGCGCAAAATTTGAAACCAGAAACGGGGACAGCACAAACTATCAGCAAAACCACCTGTGGGTGACCATGACGGGCTTATGCTCCGCTTCCATGGCCTTTTATATGGATGCAGACGGAGTGGCGAAAGCGCTGGGGGACGGCACGACTGCCGAAACGGTGAAAGAAAACTGTGTCAGATGGCTGGATCTGGTCTATGAAAAGACCGGGAATTCCTTCAAATGGGCGGCAACGGACGGAGCCAGCCACGAAGGTGCCGGGTATTTCACCTATGGACTGGAATACCTGATGAAAACAGCCCTGCTGCTAAACAACAACCTGGGCATTGACCTGATCACGGATAATGCCTGGATGGAACATAACAGTGAATATTTCCTGAATGTGATCTATCCCAAAAACAGCATCAGCCCGGAAGGCAGTCTGATCGATTATGCGGACGGCACCCGTACCAACTGGTATGGTCCCAGCCATCTTTTCCGGGTGCTGGCGGCCCAGTACAACGATGAGACAGCCCAGTGGATTGCTGAAACCTTTGAAAACGCCGATGCGGATTATTCTGGTTCCTGTATCTGGCTGGGACTGTTGTTTGCAACCGATGAGGTGGAGGCGAAGCTGGATTCCAATCGGTCGAACCTCTATTATGCGGAGGATCTGGGAATTGTTACCGCCCGCACGGACTGGTCCGGGGATGAAAGCCTTGTCTTTTTAAGAAGCGGTCTGCCCCTTGGAAAGACCGGACTGGAGCTTTTGACCTTGGGCAGCAGTGAATTCCATGTCGATCCCGACTGTAACGCTCTGATTTTATATTCCAACGGAGAATATCTGCTGCGGACAGACGGCTATGCGAAACAGAAACGGACAAAAAATCATTCCACGCTGTTGATTGACGGAAACGGTCAGATCGGTGGAAATGATGCCACCGCCGGCATGGTGGGCGATCTTTTTTATACCCTCGGTCTGGAACCGGAAATCAAAGTGACAGCTGTCGGAGACGGCTACAGCTATTTCGTAGGAGATGCCACAGAAGCTTATCATCCGGATTACGGACTCAGAAAATTTGAGCGAAATGTTGTTTTGCTGGAAGAAGAAAATGTGCTGCTGGTGGTGGACAATATTAAAACTTCGGAAAATAAGGATCTGGAGCTGCGCTGGTTTCCGGAAAGTAAAAACGTGACGGAAGCTTACGGCATCTATACGGTCAGCGGCAGCAATAACGTGATGAAATTTTATCCTCTGACAGAAGATACCAAAACAGAATTTAAGGATGCTGACGTCTATATCACCTCTGCGGACAATCAGACGGAAAAAGCCTTTATCCAGACCTTCAACGGCGTTTCCTGGCAGAATGCGGCGGCTTTTGCCTGGAGTGGGGCCGGAGAAAATCAGACCTATGTGAAATATACGGAAGGAAATGCAAACGAGCATAAGTTTGAGGTAAACGGCAAAATTTATACCGTGAATGTGGCCAACAACACCGTAAAGGTGGAAGAAGGCACTCTGGGGCTTGCCGCCAAAGAACATGAGTCTGACAGTTCCTTATCCAAGATTCTGTTAAACGGTCTGGATCTGGAAAATTTTGACAGCGAGAAAACCGAGTATACGGTGGAGCGTTTCTGGAAGGTGGACGAGTTAAAGATTGTGGCGATGCCCGGTTCTCCCAGCGCTTCTGTGGAAGTGAAGTGGGACGGCACCTGGCCGGGCACGGCGACGATTGTCTGCACCTCCGGAGATCGGAAAAACAGCACAGAGTATCAGATTCATCTGACGGACACACAGGGGCTTTTGAGCATTCAGTCGGCAAAGGCTGAACCCAATATGTTTGGCTATTCCGCAGATTTTACCTATGACAGCTATATTCAGGAGGACGGCACGGACAAAACCTGGTCCAGCACAAATCTTCCGGCCCTGACCTGGGATATGGGCAAGCTGGTGGATATCACAAAGATCGATGCAGCATTTAACAGCTCCCGCGACAGAAATACCTATTATAATCTGCTGATCAGCCAGGATGGCGAAACCTGGATTACGGTGCAGGAAGCAGATGACAAGGTGGGCGGCGCGGCAAAGACCACAACCCGGCAGAGGTCAGATTACCTGACCATCTATGAGGGCGAAGGGCTGAGAGCCAGATATGTGCAGATGCAGCTTCGTGCCCACAGCAATACGGTGATTGACGATGCGAAGGTATACAACAGCATTCAGGAAATCAGTTTCTACGGCAGAGTAGTGAGTGCGGATGCACCGGGAGCGGGAGATGCGTCCGGAAGCGGCAATGTGCCTGGAACCGACAATGCATCCGGAAGCGGCAATACGCCTGGAACGGGAGATGCATCCGGAAGCGGCAATGCGCCGGGAACGGGAGATGCATCCGGAAGCGGCAATGCGCCTGGAACGGGAGATGCATCCGGAAGCGGCAATACTTCGGGAGCCGGAAACCGTTCCGAAAGCAGCGACACGTCCGGAGCCGGAAACGCTGACACGTCCGGAAGCGGAGCGGCGTCAGAAGCTGCAGCGCCCGGCCCTGTCAGCAGTGCAGGCGCAGCCACAAACAGCCAAAATGTGCCTACCGGCGACAGCACAGACGGATTTCTTTCTGTGATCATGCTGATTCTTTCGGCGGAAGTGATTGTGTGCATTTTTGTCATCCATGAAAAAACAGCCAAGAGAAAAAAACAGAGGTAGAAAAATATGACTTTAAACGGAACCTGGAAGCTTTATTACTGCCCTCAGGGCAGCTGCCGGATCGATTCCGTCACAGAGCTGGCGGGCGCAGAGATGGACTCTGTGCCCTGCACAGTTCCCGGAAACGTGGAGCTGGGCCTTTCGGCGGCGGGCGTTTTGCCCAAAGACCTGTTTTGGGGAGAAAATATTTTACTGGCAGAAAAATATGAAACCTATGAATGGTGGTATGAAACCGCCTTTGATGCGCCCAAAGCGCCGGATGCAGAGCACAAAATGATCCTTCATTTCGGCGCGGTGGACTGCTATGCCGACTATTATCTGAACGGAAAAAAAATCGGCGAAAGCGACAACATGTTCATCGCGCAGGAGTTTGATGTGACGCACCTGCTTCGTCACGGGGAGAAAAACACCCTGCATGTACATATTGAATCGGCCCTAATTCGCAGCACTGCATCTGACATCGAACCCAATGTGGCGGCTTTTACCTGGCATGTCACAACCCCGTCTGTCAACGCCAGAAAAGCGCCTCACAGCTACGGCTGGGACATCATGCCCAGAGCCATCAGCGCCGGCATCTGGCGGGATGTTGCGCTTATCTGTGCAGAAAAATATGATTTCCGCTATCTGTATTTTAATCTGGACAGTCTGAAAAACGAAGGAAAAACCGGTGAAGTGCGGATGATGTTTGATGCGGACTTAAAACCGGAGCATCTGTTTGCGCCCCTGACCTATGTGATCCGCGGAAGGTGTGGGGATTCTGTATTTGAGCATCAATGCACCTATAAGGGCGGTGCCGGACGCATCATTTTTGACGTTGACGACATCCGGCTGTGGTGGCCAAAGCATTATGGAGAGCCCAATCTGTATGAAATCAGCGTGGAAGTTTTTTCGGGCGCGGGAGAGAAAATTCTTTCAAAAACCGTGCGCCGGGGATTCCGCACGCTGAAGCTGGACCGCAGCGACATCATTGAAAAAGACGGACGGTTCCGCTTTGTGATAAACGGTGAAAACATCATGGCCATCGGTTCCAACTGGGTGCCCATGGACGTCTATCACAGCCGGGACAAAGCGCGATATGCAAAAGCCCTTGCGATGGCGGATGACATCGGCTGCAATATTCTGCGCTGCTGGGGCGGAAATGTGTATGAGGATCAGGCGTTCTTTGATTTCTGTGACGAACACGGAATCATGGTGTGGCAGGATTTTGCCATGGCCTGTCATTATTATCCTCAGACCAACACCTTTTTTGAGAAGCTAGAGAAGGAAGCCGAGTGGGTGGTAAAGAATCTGCGGGATCATCCAAGTCTCATACTGTGGTCCGGCGATAATGAAATCGACGATATGACCACCAGACTGGGGTACGATCCGGGGAAAAATCACATCACCCGGGAAGTGCTGCCCAGAGTGTTGGAGCGCCTGGATCCTTTCCGTCCTTATATCGCTTCTTCCCCTTACCTTTCTCCACAGGCATATCAGCTGGGAAGAGACTATTACCCGGAAAATCACCTGTGGGGCATGAGAGACTTCCATAAGAGCAGATTTTACACGGACTCAAAGGCCTATTTTGTCAGCGAGACCGGCTATCACGGCTGTCCGGCGAAAAAGTCCATTGAAAAATTCATTGCGCCTCAGTATTTGTGGCCCTATTTTGACAACAGGCAGTGGAATCTGCATTCCACCGACCAGAACAATAAAGATGACCGTATCATGCTGATGCACAAACAGGTGCAGCAGATGTTCGGAGAGGTTCCGACGGATATGGACGAATATGTGACCGCATCCCAGATCTGCCAGGCCGAGGCGAAGAAGTTTTTCATCGAACGGGTTCGGGCGAAAATGTCCTACATGGGCGGCGTGATCTGGTGGAATCTGGTGGACGGCTGGCCCCAGATGTCGGACGCTGTGGTGGATTATTATTATGAGAAAAAACTGGCCTACGACTACATCAGACGTTCCAGCCGGGATTTCATCATCATGATGGGCGAAATGGATATCTGGGGCCATGATGTGCTCTGTGCCAACAGCAGCTTAAAGGAGGTTTCCGGAACCTGTACCGTCATGGACATGGACAGCAGAGAGATCGTTTTTGAAAAAGAGTTCTGCGCAGCGCCCAATGCCAACACCAATCTGGGCAGGCTGAATGTGATGTATTCCCAGCAGGGCATGTTTTTGATCCGCTGGAAGCTGGAAGACGGACAGGAACACTTTAATACTTATCTTTACGGAACTCCGGCCTATTCTTTGAAACAGTATCAGGGATGGCTGGCTGCACTTCCGAAAGAGAAGGGAGATTGACATGTTTGAAAATATCAGGTTTATGAAACCGCCCATCACGCTTGCAAAGGAATTTACAGGGAAAAACCATGCGCCCCTGTTTCGAAAGAAATTTCAGCTGGATGAGGTGAAAAATGCCAGGCTCTATGTCTGCGGCCTGGGCTATGGTTATTACTATATTAACGGCAGGCCGGTGAGCGAAGATCTGTTCACGGCCCCGGTGAGCAACTATACCAAAACCCTCTGGTACAACACCTATGATGTGACCGGGCTTTTGATTCCCGGAGAAAACTGCATCGCCGTGTGGTGCGGAAACGGCTGGTATAATGAGGATTTTCCAAACGCCTGGGATTTTGATAAGGCGGTCTGGAGAGATGTGCCCAAGTGCATCCTGAAGCTGGAGGTGGATGGGGTGACGGCACTGACCAGTGATGATACCTGGAAATGTCAGCCGGACAGCGCCATCTGGTTTAACGGCTTAAGAAACGGAGAATTTTTCGATGCCCGCAAATATGATGGGGACTGGACAAAAGCAGACTATGATGACAGCCTGTGGACAGAGGCGGCAGCAGATGACAATCCGCCCAAAGGGATTTTCAGAGAATGCAAATGCGAACCCATCCGGGAAGAGAAAGTGTATGCCTGTCAGAAAGTGATAAAAACCGGAGAGCAGAAGTATGTGTTCGACTTCGGCCAGAACATGTCCGGCTATATCCGACTGCACATAGCAGGTAAAGAAGGGCAGCTGCTCACCATCCGCTATGCGGAGCAGTTAAAAGCAGATGGCAGCCGGGAACTGAACAATATGGCCAGAGTGTATCCGGAAAGTGAATTCCAGACGGACAAATTCATCTGCAGCGGAAAAAGGATGACCTGGTCTCCCAGATTTGCCTACCACGGGTTTCGGTATATTGAAATCGAAGGCTTAAAAAACAGGGAAGAAGCTGTGGTGGAAGCGGTATTCGTCCATCAGGCGGTGGAAAAAAGAACAGAGTTTGAATGTTCGAACAGCTTTTTAAATCAACTGTTTTATGCGGGACAGATGTCCACCTACTCCAACATGTTTTATCAGATCACGGACTGTCCCACCAGAGAAAAGCTGGGGTGGGCCAATGATGCCCAGGCTTCTGCAGAGCAGATTCTGACGGATTTTAAGGCGGAGCGGCTGCTGGAAAAGTGGCTGCAGGATATCCGGGACGCCATGAGAGAGGACGGCGCTCTGCCGGGCATCATGCCCACCGCGGGCTGGGGCTATCACTGGGGGAACGGACCGGTTTCCGATGGGGTGCTGTTTGAGCTGCCTTATCGAATCTATTTACATACCGGAAACGCGCTGCCTCTGGCAGAGTCCTGGGAGTGGTTCGACCGTTATCTCGCCTTTCTGGATTCCATTCGGGATGCGGATGGCTTTGTGCGCTACGGTCTGCCGGACTGGGCCCGTCCGGGCTTAAAGCCGCCGCTGGTGCCGGGAGAGATGATCAATGCGGTTCTGGAGTATCGCTTCTGTGAGATCGCAGCGCTGACCGTGCGGCTTTCGGGGGATACAGCGTCTGCGCAGGAAGGTATAACGGCGGGAACCGGGGGACAGGATCATGCGTAAGCAAAGCCACAGGCTGCCTATGTGGGAAAATCCCCGGACGAGTATCTGGAGCGTGCAGAAACACTGAAAAAGCGGGTTATGCGCACTTACTTAAATGGGGACGGAACCTGCAGTGTTCCCCAGCAGACCGCTCTGGCGCTGCTGATTTATTACCACATGTATGAAGATCTGGAGCCCTTAAAGCGGCAGCTCATGTCGCTGATTGAAGCCGCCGATTTTCATCATTTCTGCGGCATGGTGGGATTGAGAAGACTTTACGAAGCATTAAACCAGTGCGGCCTGCAGGAATATGCCTATAAGATCGTCACAGCAGAGGGCTACCCGGGGTATCGGACCTGGTTTGACCGGGGCGCCACCACACTGTGGGAATATTGGGATTATGAGGACAAAAATGATTCCAAAAACCATCAGATGTACTCTGACGTGCTGTCCTGGATGGTAAAAACCATTCTGGGCATTCGCCAGAGAGCAGATTCGGTCGGTTTTTCTGCAGTGAATGTGGAACCTTATTTCTTTGAAGAACTGGATTATGCAAAGGGAAGCTGTGATACCTGTAATGGTAAGATCAGCGTTTCCTGGGAGAGAAAAGAAGAGGGAATTTACGTAGTGATCGAAGTCCCTGCGCATATGACCGTCACTTTCCGGGGAGAAACACTGGCAGCAGGGACAAACTGCAGGCTGGTGAAATAAAGGAGAAAAGCACAACATGGAACAGAACAGAGTTGTCAATATCATCAATTTTGTAAGAGGATATGAGCCCCGGCGTGAAGTGGACCTGATGCGTCCTGTGGTGGAAGAAATAAGACTGAATAAAAAATACGGCTTTGAAAACACATTTCTGCTTCAGTACGATGCGATGTGCCGGGAAGACTTCGTGGATTTGTTTTTAAAAGAAAAAGATGAACATATGGAACTGGGCGTCTGGCTGGAACTGGCCAGGCCCCTGGTTGAAGAGACCGGGCTTGTCTGGGAGGGCCGATGGGACTGGGACTGGCACGTGAACCCGGGATTTTTAGCCGCCTATAAAAAAGAGGAAAAAGAAGCGCTGATCGACAGGATCATGGAGAAATTTTATTCGATTTTCGGTTTTTATCCGAAATCTGCAGGTTCCTGGGTGCTGGATTCGGATTCTGTGCGCTATATGAAAGAAAAATACGGTCTGGAAGCGTTTGGCATCTGCCGGGAACAGTGGGGCACAGACGGTTATACCTATTGGGGAGGCTATTATAACGGACCCTATTTCCCGAGTAAAAATCACATCCTGCATCCGGCACAGACAAAGGAGCAGCAGATTCATGTGCCGGTCTTTCGGCTGCTGGGCGCGGACCCGATATACTGCTATTACGAAAGCCTGAAAGGAAAATGGAATCCCCCCGGACAGAAACTTTATACGCTGGAACCCACCTGGCCCTGTGCCCAGAGTGGGGAATGGGTGGATTGGTACTTAAAAAATCTCACTGAAAATGAGGATATGGGGTATTCCTATACGCAGACCGGGCAGGAAAATCCTTTTGGCTGGGAAAACATATCAAAGGGACTGCCCATGCAGATGGAGAAGCTTTACAGACTGCAGAAGGAAGGCAGGATTCGGATTGAGAAGCTGTGTGACAGCGGCAGGGGCTTTTCTGACAGCCATGCGCTGACTCCGGCCACCGTCTACTCGGCGCTGGATGACTGGGCTCAAAACGGATGCCAGTCGGTGTGGTATAACTGCAGAAATTACAGAATCAACGTTTACTGCGACGGAGAAAATGTGAGAATTCGCGATATCCATAAGTTCAGTGAAAATTACAGGGATGTGCATCTGGATGTGCCCTGCAAAGCCCATTCCATCCTTTATGATGCGCTTCCTGTGATGGACGGACTGAATTTCACCGATGAAAACACAACCGCGGGCATTTTTCTGGCAAAGGGAAAAATCTCAAATACAGCCCGGGACGGACAGGCGTTTATCGTCTCCGTTGCAGGGGAGGAGCAGAATTTCATTCTGCGAATGACGGAAGAAAAAATCTGCATTACGGGAGAACAGGAATTTTTGGCGCCTTTTGCGGTGAAAGAATCTGTCAGAGCCGGCATGAAATTTGGAAAAGATGAAATCAGATATCATCACAACGGCATGGAATATGCCTTAATAATGGAAGAAGGAAGCTTCGATGAAAAACAAGACTGTCTGGTCTCTTCCGGAAAGCGGATTCTGCTCAAAATGGAGGTTTTACATGACAGGAGCATTGATTAAAGAAGGCGCCTCAGACTGGCAGATTTTTCAGCAGCAAAACGGTTTTGCCGAAATTTCGCTGTCAGGGCAATGGCAGCATGAGAGTGCAGAAGAAGAGGCTTCGCAGGTTCACATCTGCGTGAAAAGAGAAGAATCCATGGAGCCTGTGATCTGGTGGCAAAAGTGCAATATGCACGGGCACTTCTGGGATATCACACTGAAAGTTCCGGCAGGCGGCCTGTACATGATTGAAACCTGTTTTACCCCAAATGCAAAGGAATGGAGCGAATGGGCCGTCAGGGGCGACATTGTATCCCATATCGGTGTGGGCGATCTGTATGTGATCGCCGGACAGAGCAATTCTGCCGGATACGGCAAGGACTATGTCTACGATCCCTGCGAGCTGGGGGTGCATGTGCTGAAAAATAATGGAACCTGGCAGCTGGCCTCTCATCCGCTTCAGGATTCCACCGGGGCAGGGCAGCGCCCGGTGAACATGGACGGCGGCAGCACAGGCCATTCTCTGTATCTTTCTTTTGCGAAATATTTAAAAAGAGAACTGCATTATCCCATCGGGCTGATTCAGACTTCCAGAGGCGGCAGCTTCATGGACCAGTGGTCTCCGGCCGGCGGTGAGCTGTATGTGAATATGATGGAACGAATACAGCAGGTCGGCGGAAAGGTGAAGGGGATCGTATGGTATCAGGGCTGTTCCGATGCCGACAAAGATCACTGCAGCGCTTATTATGAAAAATTCCTGGAGTGGAAAAACAGCCTCTGCTGCGATCTGCAGGAGCCGGACCTGCCCGTTTTTGTGTGCCAGCTAAACCGTTGTTACAAAGGAAAAACGCCGGATTCGGATTTCTCCTGGGGCACGGTCCGGGAGGCCCAGCGGCGGTTCGGGCATTTCCCGAATGTCTATACGGTGCCCACCAACGACAGTGTGCTTTCCGATGGCTGGGGACACATCAGCGCAAAGTCCAATCTTGTTCTGGGAGAGCGCCTGGCAAAAGTCGCCCTCACCCACATATACGGGAAGTCTTATATGTGTGATGCGCCGGATATTGTCAGTGCAGCTTTGGTGGGAGACAGGGAGGTTCTTCTGACTTTTGATCATGTATATGATAAGCTGGAAACCTTTGGCTGCGAACCGGAGAAACTGGCGTTTAGCGCAGAGGACGGGAATGGTCCGGCGTTTTTGGAAAGTTATGAGACGCGGGAGAAAAACCGGATCCTGCTTCGATTTTCGCGGGCGCTGGGAGAACATTGCAAGGTTTGCGGCGCCTCTGAAATGGACATGCAGCGGGTGGTGCCGGTGGATTTTGCAACCCATCTGCCGATCCTGGCTTTTTCCGGGGTGAACGTAGAAAAAGGAGATAGGAAGCGATGAACATTATCAACAAAATAAAAGAGAAAGCCGCCAACAATGCAGGCACAGGAAACGTGACCATCGCATTTTTGGGAGACAGCGTGACCCAGGGCTGCTTTGAACTGTACAAAAAACAGGACGGCAATATTGAAACCTATTTTGATAAGGAAAGCGCCTATCACAGGAACTTGGACCGCATGCTTTCCGTGATTTATCCCAGCGTTCCCGTAAATATCATCAACGCGGGAGTCAGCGGCGGCAATGCGCCTCATGGTCTGGAACGGATTGAAAGAGATGTGCTGCGGTTTTGTCCGGATCTCACTGTGGTATGCTTTGGACTCAATGACGCCGGAGCCGGCGCGGAAGGCCTTGCCAGATATACAGGCGCGCTGGAGGGCATTTTCGACAGGCTGAAAAGAGCCGGATCGGAAATTATTTTTATGACGCCAAACATGATGAATACCTATGTGAGCATGGAACTGACAGATTCGGTCATGCGCACCGTGGCGGAGCATGCCCAGGTGACCCAGAATGAAGGCAAGCTGGAATTATATTTGACAGAAGCAAAAAAAATCTGCGAAGCGCGGGGCATCAAAGTGTGTGACTGCTATGCAAAATGGAAGAAACTGGCGCAGAGCGGGGTGGATACCACAAAACTTTTGGCAAATCGGATTAACCATCCGGTCAGGGAGATGAACTGGCTTTTTGCGGTGTCGCTTCTGGAAACCATGTTTGAGTAGCGGTTTTCGTCTTTGGGATGGATAATAAGAAGAAAGAGAGGATTTCACATGAAGACAATCAAAGAAAAAGAGATTCTGGTAGGCGCTGATTTTGCGGGATTTCCCTTAAAGGAAGCGGTTGCAGATCACCTTCGGAAAAAGGGATGGAAAGTGACAGATGTGGGCGTGCGCGGTGATTCTGACCCCGACGATACGGACCTGATGTTTCATAGGGTTGGTCTGAAAGTGGGCTCCATGATTGCGGAAGGAGAGTTTGAACGTGCGCTGCTTTTCTGCGGAACGGGAATGGGCATTCATATCGCGGCCAGCAAATGCCCTCATGTGCATGCCGGTGTGGTGGAGAGCGTTCCCGCTGCGCTGCGGGCGATCACCGGCAACGGGGTGAACGTCCTTGCCATGGGCGCTTTTTATGTGGCACCTCAGATGGGCTGCGATATTGCGGATGCTTATTTAAATGCAGAGCTGGGAAGCGGCTACGAGTGGTGGCATAATTTTTATGAATTCCACAAACTGGCCATTGATGAACTGGAAGCCTTTGATTATGAAACCTATAAGAAAAACGGCTTTCGGGTGGAGCACCTGGGAGACTATCCGCTGAAGCTTGAGACAAAGCCGGAATAAGGAAGGAATTTTCTGCCGCATAAAAAAAGCTTGCAAACCTTAGTCTTTGCTGGTAAGATGCATAATTGTAAGTAAGACAAATGGTCGCGGCTGTCAGCCACTCGCGAAATGCTGCCTCTTATGGGGCGCGTTCGAGGGCATCGGATATTGCGGTTTTTCCGGGTATCCAATGTATGGCACCCGAAAGGGGACAGGTGAGGAAAGTCCGGGCTTCACAGGGCAGGATGCCGGATAACGTCCGGTGGAGGTGACTCCAAGGCCAGTGCAACAGAAATATACCGCCAGGCTTTGCCTGGTAAGGGTGGAAGGGCAGCTTAAGAGACTACCGCCCGGCTGGTAACAGCCGGGGCACATGTAAACCCCATCCGAAGCAAGACCGAATAGAAAGCGACAGGCCGGCCCGGCCTGCTTTCAGGTGGGTCGCTCGATCCTGTCGGTAACGACAGGGCTAGATAGATGACCATTCAACGACATAACCCGGCTTATCGTTTTGCTTACACCAAAAAAGAAAATTCCCCGCGAGGCTGCAGCTTTGCGGGGGATTTTTTTATGCCATGCGCCTGTACGAACAGCAAGCTATTTTGTTTTGAGATAGGATTTGCTGAAAATTAAGGAATAGTTTAATCATTTGAGGAATTTGACACGTTATTATATATAGGAGATGTTCAAAGGAAGGAGTTGAGAGCGTGTTAAGCGATGATAAATTAGTAGAACAGATAAGGCTTGGCAATGAAGAGGCAGCAGAAGAACTGATTAAACGCTATTATACATCCATACTGCGTTATTGTAAGTGGCATTGCTCCAACTTAGAAAAGGCGGAAGATTTAACGCAGGAAACATTTTATAAGTTGTTTAAAAATATATCCGCATATAAAGGAAAAAAGAAGTTTAAAGCCTATTTATATACTATTGCAAATAGATTATGTATTGACGAAAGCAGAAAGACACCTTTTTATCATTTAGAGGATGAAGAAACTACAATAGACGAGTGTAATGAAATACTGCGATTGGAGGATAAGGCAGAGATAAATTATCTTTTAAATATTTTATCATCTGAGCAAAGGGAAGCTATTATACTACGCTTTGGAGAGCAACTTAGTTTTGATGAGATAGCAAAAGTAGTGGGATGCAATATGAGAACTGCTCAAAGCAGAGTTCGGAATGGATTGAAAATTATGAGGAAGGAGCAACGCAATGGACAATACAAAATTTAAGAATTATTTACATCAATCTTTAGGTCAAGTAATACAGCCAAAAAGATTGGAAGAAACCATAAAATGCTGCATAGAAATTGTGCGGGAACAAAAAAATTCTGAAGAAGAACCTGGAACAGTTTTCTTTCAGTATTTGTCAAATGTATTCCAGTTTGAAGGAATACCGATATTTGTGTTGCAGGCAGTGACATTGTTTGTTGTGTGCCTGACGATTTCCGGTGTCGCAGATATTCCACAAAATCTACCAGTCTTTATGCCACTATTTGTATTAGCTGTTATGCCGATACTGTTCAAAAGCCAATTTTATGGAATGAGTGAAATTGAAGCTGCAACAAGGGCATCTGGTGCCCAGATTATGTTGGCAAGATTAGTTTTGGCAGGTGCTGCAAATTTGGTTTGTATAACAATTATATTATGCTTGGAAGTATTGTTACAAAATAGCTGTAAAGAATTGGGACAAATGGTTTTATACTGTTTGGTTCCATATCTGTTTTGTATGACGGGGATGTTGCGGCTCATTCGATTACAGAGAAAAGAGAGTATACCGATATGTGCGACTATAATGCTTGGATCATGTGCTTGTTGGGCGGTTTCATCAAAAGTTGTACCGTGGATATACACGACATCGGCAATAGGATTTTGGGTGATTGCTTTTTTGGTATTTTCGGTGTTCTTTGTCAATGAAGTGCTTTTTATTGTAGAAATGAGAAAGGAAGGAAAGATGTATGGAATTATTGCTTGATCGTTTGACGAAACATTATGGAAATAAAAAAGCAGTGGACTGTGTGAATGCAACTTTAAGACCTGGAGTATATGGTCTTTTGGGAGCAAACGGAGCAGGTAAAACAACCCTGATGCGAATGTTATGTGCCATTCTGGAGTCAACTTCCGGTGAAGTATTATTGAATGGAAAAGAAGTAACTTCTATGGGGGCTGATTATAGAAATGTATTAGGTTATCTGCCACAGGATTTTGGATATTATCCGAATTATACCGCAATGGAATTTTTGATGTATGTTGCCGCATTAAAGGGAATACCAAAGGATATTGCGAAGAAGCGGGCAAATGAGCTGTTAGAGGTAGTAGGGTTAAGTCATGTGGCAAACAAGAAGGTTAAAACATTTTCCGGTGGCATGAAGCAGAGAGTAGGAATTGCACAGGCATTATTAAATAATCCGGGAATTTTGATTTTAGATGAGCCAACTGCCGGGTTAGACCCGAAGGAGCGTGTACGTTTCCGTAATCTGCTTTCAGAGTATGCAGGAGATAAAATTGTTATTCTTTCAACGCATATCGTATCAGACGTGGAAGCAATCGCAGATGAAGTGTTGCTGATGAAGAAGGGGAAATTTGTGTTACAGGGAACCGTTCCAGAGTTAACTCAGAAAGCAAATGGTAAGGTATGGGAGCTTGCTGTATCACAAGAAGAAGCGAGAAAGTGGCAAGTGAAAACAACAGTTGCCAATTTAAGGCATGAAGGAAAGAAAATTATATTGCGTATTGTTTCAGATAATATACCCAGTGAGCAAGCCGTTCCGTGTGAAGCCACATTGGAAGACCTCTACTTATATTATTTTCCAACGGAGGAAGGAGTGCAATAAAATGGAATTATTTTGGTTAGAACATAAAAAACTATGGCGAAAGAGAATTGTTAAGATATGTGTCCTGTTATGCTTTGTTTATAGCGTGATTTTTGGAAGCATACTTTCCTTTCAGTGGTTCAGTTTTGGAAGTTCAGATGATTATACAAGTGCTTTCGGTAATAATTTTGATGGATATTCGGTGATAAGAGATAGCCAGGAGTATGCACTTACGTTTGGAGAAGAATTAACGGATGAGACTTTTCAACAATTAGTGAGAGATTATCAGAAGATGGAAGCTGCCGGTATGGATATGGAGTTAGAAAAAACGGATTGGACAATTATCAATAGCTGGCTCGGAACGCTGTATCCTGAGCTTCGTGAAACAGGGACGTATCAAACAATGATAAGCTATGTTGATCCCGATAAGCTGATTGGATTTTATGAGAGAAGACAACAGGCGGTTGAAGATTTTTTGGAAAATAGTGGGCAAGTAGGAACTGAAAAAGAATATTTACTTAATATGGAGCAGGAAGTAGAGAAGCCTTTGCGTTATGAATGGGTAGAAGGATGGTCACAGCTTCTTGGAAGTATGGTTGCAGATTTGGGTGCTGTAATGGCGCTGTTTTTGGCAATCGCTTTATCATCTTTATTTGCAGGTGAATGGCATGATAATACAAGTTCATTAGTATTAACAACAAAGAATGGCTGGGGGAAAGTTGCTTTTGCAAAAGTATTAACAGGTTTAGCATTTACAGTGGAACTATTTGCAATACTTGCCATTCCTAATATTATATCGCAGATATTCTTTATGGGGATAGCTGGGTGGGATATGCCTATTCAAAACATTAAGTTGATTGCGATCGCACCTATGAATATGCTGCAGGCTGAAATATATGAGTATGCGTTTGCTTTATTTGGAGCAATCGGATATGCAGGAGTTGTAATGTTTATATCAGCTACTGTTAAAAGTAATGTTCTTGCGTTGTTGTTTAGTCTGGCTGCCGTATATGGACCTATGATAGTAGCAGAATATTTGCCATACGAATTGCAAAAAGCAATGGACTTATTACCATTGGTGGGAAGTTCTACGGATATTTTCAGAACCAATACATTTCAATTTTTCGGAAAAATTGTATGGTCACCTTATTTGCTTATCACGATTCCGGTTTTGATTGGTGTTTGCTGTATGCCATTTACTATAAAGAATTGGTCGAGAAGATTGAAAGCATAGAGATGTTATGGTAAAGAAGAAAAAAATCCGATGGTAAAATGCCTGAAAATATCCGTATTTACAGGAAATAAGCGCTGAAATGGCGGCTATGGAGTGGGTGGCTCTACCAGGAACAAGTGAACATCAATTAGGTATTGCAGTAGATATCATTAAAATTGTAAAACAATTGTTGAAACCTGGGAAAATGGGCATATACACATGAAATGACTTGTGGCGCCCGGCAATTTGCTGTTTTTCGGGGCACCACGGAGGTTTTCTTGTCTATATGCCCGCCGGGCACTGTTTTGGTGGAGGAAATCCTGAAAATTTGGGCACTGGAAGAATTTTTCGGTTTATATGCCCATGTACGCATTGTGAATGCGCATCTGTACTGTCGTTGTCGTTCCGGTATCGTAAGACGAATCTGCCGGATACGGCACCTCTGAACAGTGACATGAGTCTAAAAAGAAAATGAAATTTATCCGCATACAGTTGACTTTTTTTTGAAACTAGAGCACAATAATAAGATGATTGAAAAAGCGTTTCGCCAATGGAATGGAGGAATAACCATGACAAAAATAGATATCGTTTCCGGCTTTTTGGGAGCAGGAAAAACTACATTAATTAAGAAGCTGTTAAAGGAGGCCCTGGCAGGAAGCCAGACAGTCCTGATTGAAAATGAATTCGGTGAAATCGGCATTGACGGCGGATTTTTAAAGGAGTCCGGCATCGAAATCAAAGAGATGAACTCCGGCTGTATCTGCTGTTCTCTGGTAGGGGACTTCGGAACATCCTTAAGAGAAGTGCTCAATACTTATCATCCGGAGCGCATCCTGATTGAGCCCTCCGGCGTGGGCAAGCTGTCCGATGTGATGAAGGCAGTGCAGGATGCAGGTCTTGGAACAGAAGTGGAATTAAACAGTGCAGTGGCAGTGGTAGATGCTGCCAAGTGCAAAATGTATATTAAAAATTTCGGAGAATTTTTCATCAATCAGATCGAGCATGCGGGCACCATCATTTTGAGCCGTACCGATGTGGCATCTGAGGAAAAGGTGAAAAAAGCGGTGGAGCTGATTCGTGAGCATAATCCGAAGGCGACCATCATCACCACACCTCTTTCTCAGCTGGACGGCAATGACGTGCTGGCTACCATTGAAGGTGCGACCGATCTGGAAGCAGAGCTGATGGAGCAGGTGAAAGCGATGCATGAGCATCATCATGAACATGATGAGGAATGTACCTGCGGCTGTCATGACCATGATCACGAGCATCATCACCATGACGACCATGATGACGAATGCTGCCACGAGGATCACGATCACGAGCATCATCACCACCATGACGACCATGATGACGAATGCTGTCACGAGGATCACGATCACGAGCATCATCATCACCATGACCATGATGACGAATGCTGTCATGAGGACCATGATCACGACCATGAAGAGCACCACCATGACCACGATCATGATCATCACGACCACGAAGAGCACCACCATGACCATCACGATCATGAGGGACATCACCACCATCATCATGCCGATGAAGTGTTCACCAGCTGGGGATTTGAGACACCTGCGGCTTATACAAAGGAAGAGATTGCAAAATGTCTAAAAGCGCTGGAAGATGATGAAACCTACGGCATCGTTCTGCGTGCAAAAGGCATGGTTGCTGCCGGAGATGGAACCTGGGTATACTTTGACTACGTGCCCGGTGAAAGCGATGTAAGAGAAGGAAAGGCTGACGTGACAGGTAAGATCTGTGTCATCGGATCCAAACTGAAAGAGGACGAGCTGGCCAAGCTGTTTCACAGATAAGGTGACGGTTCGGGCTGGTAAAAGTGCCGCAAAACAGTGACATAATTTGAATTGGAGATTTTGAGTGCATCGCGAAGCGCGTTACTGTGAGCGAAGCAAAAAAAATCCTTTGGAATGGAGAGAAAAATGAAACCGGTCTATATGATCAATGGCTTTCTGGAAAGCGGAAAGACCGAATTTATCAGTTTTACGATTGCGCAGCCTTATTTTCAGATCAAAGGTACAACACTGCTTTTGGTGTGTGAAGAGGGAGAAATCGAATATGATCCCGAGGTGCTCAAAAGCACCAATACGGTGATGGAAGTGATCGAAGATGAAGAAGATTTCACCGTGGAAAAGATGAAGGAACTTGAGAAAAAGCACAAGCCGGAGCGCATCATCATCGAATATAACGGTATGTGGAAATTCAGAGATCTGCGCCTTCCCTGGAACTGGCAGATTGAGCAGCAGATCACGACGATTGACGCTTCCACATTCCCCACGTATTTTAATAACATGAAATCTCTGGTTTCCGATATGATTCGCGGTTCTGAAATGATCATTTTCAACCGTTGTGACGGCATTGAGGAGCTGAATGTTTATAAGCGCAATGTGAAGGCGCTGAATCAGAATGCGGACATCATTTTTGAGGACCAAAACGGTGAAATCGATGAAATCATGGAAGAGGATTTGCCCTATGATTTAAACAGCGATCCCATTGTGCTGGATGAAAAGGGATATGGAATCTGGTATCTGGACTGTCTGGATCACCTGGAGCGTTATGATGGAAAAACAGTACAGTTTGTGGCAATGGTGATGAAGCCGGAAAGCTTTCCGAAGAACTTTTTCGTGCCTGGCCGTATGGCGATGACCTGTTGTGCGGATGATATGACTTTTCTGGGATATGTCTGCGAATATGACAATATCGGAATTTTCAAGGAGAGAGACTGGGTAAAAGTGACTGCGGTTGTAAAGCGGGAATACTTTGCCGATTATGAGGGCGAAGGTCCTGTGCTGCATGCGGTTTCTGTTACGAAGACAAAGCAGCCCAAAGAACCGGTCATCAGTTTCACATAATGAAAAGCAATGCATGATGACCGCTGCTGGGACATGAAAATAGTGCATGTTTTACGCGCACTCCTGCATTGCGGTCTGGAATGGAGAGATACATGGCAGCTGAAACCCAAAAGGAGCTGCAGCAGCAAAAAAAGAGATTTCTGGATCTGGCAGAGCGTTCCTGGCGGCAGAATCTGTTTACGTTTACGGGATTTTTATCCCTGGCGGAACAGGATGTGCTGGCAGGAATGCGCACAGAGCTGCCCTGCAAAATGACGCTCTATGGAGGAACAGAGCATACGGAGCGGCTGATGTGCAGGTTTGGAGATCCGCAGGAACTGGGTTATGAGGAGCCCTTTCCGATCACCTGTCTGCGTGTGGAGCCATTGATGGAAAAGTTTTCAGATACTTTCACCCACAGGGATTTTCTGGGAGCAATTATGAACCTGGGAATTGACAGAAGCACTGTGGGCGATATTTTTTTAGAAGGAAAAAAAGCATATGTGTTCTGCAGTGATACCATGGCTCCTTATCTGATGGAAAATCTGGATCAGGTGCGGCACACACATGTGAAGTGCAGCATCGTTGAAGATGTGAAGGAGATGCCGGTGCGTCAGTTTCGGTATCAGGAGACAAATGTGGCGAGTCTTCGCTGTGACGGTGTGGTTTCGGCAGTGTGGAACCTTTCACGCAGTCAGAGTCTGGAGTTATTTCGGCAGAAAAAAATCTATGTGGGCGGCAGGCTTTTGGAAAATAACAGTTATCTGCTGAAACCGGAAGATGTGGTGTCCGCCAGAGGGTATGGAAAATTTATTTTCCGGGGAGAAAAACATACGACTAGAAAAGGCAAACTGGTGGTAGGCGTGGATTTGTTCGTTTAGCAGGAGGAATGTCTGATGTATAATTACGACTGGATACAATGGCTGTTCTTGTTTTTCTTTTATTGTTTTTTCGGATGGTGTTTTGAATCTTCATATGTTTCGATAAAAAACAAAAAAATGGTAAACAGAGGGTTTATCCGCGGCCCTTTTCTGCCGCTGTACGGAAGTGGTGCGCTGATGATGCTTATTGTTTCCAGGCCCTTTCAGGGAAATTTGATTTTAACGTATCTGGCAGGCTGTGTGGGAGCGACGATTCTGGAATATGTCACCGGAGTGGTGATGGAAGCGCTTTTTAAGGTCAGATACTGGGATTATTCCGATCAGAAATTTAACTTTCAGGGACATATTTGTTTAGGCTCTTCCCTGGCCTGGGGCGGACTGACTATACTGATGACCCACGTGATTCATAAGCCTGTGGAAAAGTTTATGTGCTGGCTGCCTCAGGAAGTATTGAGCGTAGTGACTCTTCTGACGGCAGTTTATTTTATCGCTGATTTCACCCTTTCCTTCAAGGCCGCTATGGACCTGCGGGATGTGCTTGTTAAAATGGAGCAGGCCAAGCAGGAACTGGAAAGAATGCAGAAGCGCCTGGACGTGATTGTTGCCCTGATTGATGAGGCGAAGGAGAACAGGAAGGAAGAACTGGAAGAGGCCTGGGAGGAATTTGTACAGAGAAGCAATCAGCTTACCGAAAACGCAAAGGAAGATTATGCCCAGCGGCGTGAAGAACTTGTCGCAAGCATAGAAGAAAAATTTGAGCATTTGCGCCAGAATTTGCCTATAGCAGATAAACTGCTGGAGCGCAGATCCGAACTGCGTGAGGAAATTCTGGATCTGCGCAGCAGATACCGGCTCAATCAGCAAAAGAGCGAGCTGAATCAATATGTGAACGATTTTATCAAACGAAGCATGCTTAAAGGCAACCCGGGCATGGCATCAAGAAGATTTGCGGAGGCTTTGGAAGAATTAAAGCAGTCCGCTCAGGACTATAGAAAGAAGAAAGAGGATGAGAAATAAGGGAATCTGTCTGTGGATGATTCTGATTCTTGTAATGCTGTCAGGGTGCAGTACCAATGCTGACCCGAATACAGCTAAGAGCAAAGAGGAAGGTCAGGCATCGGAAACTTTCGATGGAGAAAAACTGCAGATTGTAACAACGATTTTCCCACCCTATGATTTTGTCAGGAAGGTGGGAGGAGATAAGGTGGAGGTAACCATGCTTTTAAAACCCGGCATGGAGAGCCATTCTTACGAGCCGACACCGAAAGATATTATTAAAATCACAAACAGTGATCTGTTTTTATACGCCGGCGGCGAATCCGATGTCTGGGTGGAGGAAATTTTAGAGGGCAGTGATAAAGAGGTAAATTCCCATGCGCTGCTTCAGTGGGTGGAGCCGCTGGAAGAAGAGAGCGCTGAGGGGATGCAGGTCAAGGAACATGATCATGAACACGGTCACGCGCATTCGGAGGAAGAACATGACCATGCAGTGCATCTGGATGAAACGGAATATGATGAACATGTGTGGACTTCTCCGAAAAATGCCATGGTGATTGTGGATGAAATCTGTGAACAGCTGTCTGTTCTGGACCGTGAAAATGCAGCGTATTACAGAAAGAATGCTGCAGCATACGAAGAGGAATTAAAGGCGCTGGATGCCGCTTTTGAAACTGTGGTAAGCCAGGCCGGCCGCAGTACGCTGATTTTCGGAGATCGTTTTCCGCTGCTTTATTTTGTAAAGACCTACGGTCTTGATTATTATGCCGCTTTTCCGGGCTGTTCCATGGAAACAGAGCCCAGTGCTGCGACAATCGCCTTTTTAACGGATAAGGTAAAGGAAGAGAAGATTCCGGTGATATTTTATCTGGAAATGTCAAACGGAAAAATTGCGGAGGCCATTGCGGAAGCGACCGGAGCAGAAACTGCAGTTTTTTATTCCGGTCATGGGATCACTGCAGAGGATCTTCTTGCGGGCGAGGATTACCTGTCATTAATGTATCGGAATGTGGAAACGCTCAAAAACGCATTGGACAGTGAATGAACGATGTGTTTGGCATTGTACTGAACCATTCAATGGAAAAGAGATTGATCTAAGAGGAATTAAATATGTCCTGTATCAAATGTGAACATGTGACTTTTTCCTATGAAAATCAGGTGGTGGTATCCGATCTGAGTTTTCAGGTGCAAGCAGGAGATTATCTGTGCATCATAGGAGAAAACGGAACCGGAAAGTCCACACTGATGAAAGGGCTTCTGGGTTTGAAAAAGCCGGCCGCCGGCGTCATTACACTTGGCGAAGGAATTCGTCAGAATGAAGTGGGATATGTGCCCCAGCAAACCGAAAATCAGAAGGATTTCCCGGCATCGGTCTGGGAAGTGGTGCTTTCCGGATGCTTAAACAGCCGCGGAATACTGCCCGGTTTTGGGGCGAAGGAAAAGAGGCTGGCAGAAGAGAAGCTTAAGCTTCTCGGAATTTATGATTTGAAAAATAAGAGCTTTCGGGATTTGTCCGGCGGCCAGAGACAGAGGGCGCTCCTGGCCCGTTCGCTGTGTGCAGCAAAGAAGCTGATCTTATTGGATGAGCCGACAACGGGGCTGGATCCGCTGGCAACGGAAGAGTTTTATCATCTGCTGCTGGAATTGAATAAAAAGCATCAGATTACGGTCATAATGGTATCTCATGCCATTCAGGAGGCTTTGGAGCACGCGGATCATATTCTGTATCTTTCCCAGGAGAGCCATTTTTTTGGAACGACAGAAAATTTTATGGACAGTGAAGCGGGAAGAAAGTTTTTGGGGAGGATGGAAGAATGATGCAATATGTGACTGAAATGTTTTCCTATCCTTTTATGGTGCGCGCGCTGGTGGTGGGCATTCTGCTGTCTTTGTGTGCTGCTCTGCTCGGAGTGAGCCTTGTTCTGAAGCGGTATTCCATGATCGGAGACGGCCTGTCTCACGTGGGTTTTGGTGCGCTGGCTGTGGCTTCGGCCCTGAATCTGGCACCGCTGACGGTAGCAATTCCGGTAGTCATTCTTGCCTCTTTTGTGCTGCTGCGTCTGAATGAATCCGGCAAAATGAAGGGGGATGCGGCAACAGCCGTATTTTCAACAGGCGCCCTGGCTGTAGGTGTGATGGTGGTATCCATGAGCACCGGTATGAATTCGGATTTAAACAGCTATCTGTTCGGTTCGATCCTTGCCATGTCAAAAGAGGATGTGGCGATCAGCGTGGTTCTGGCGGCCGCCGTACTGGTACTGTACGTGTTTTTTTACAATAAGCTGTTCGCAGTTACTTTTGATGAAACCTTTGCACGGGCGACGGGGGTCCGGACAGGACTTTATAATTCCCTTCTGGCCGTGCTGACAGCGATAGTGGTAGTGCTTGGCATGCGGATGATGGGGGCACTTTTGATTTCAAGCCTCATCGTTTTTCCGGCCTTGACATCGATGCGTCTGTTTCAGAGTTATCGCAGCGTGATTTTCAGTTCTGTGGTGCTCGCAGTGGTAAGCTTTGTTGTGGGAATGAGTATTTCCTTTTGGTATGGTACGCCGGCGGGAGCAAGTATTGTGGTAGTGGATATGATCTTCTTCTGTGTCAGCTCGCTGGCCGCATGGGTGAAAGAAAGGTAAAATAAATTATGGAACTTTTGTGGGGACTTTTGATTCCGTTTGCAGGTACTGCGTTGGGCGCAGGCTGTGTATTTTTTCTGAAAAATGAATTAAAGCCTCTGGTACAGAAATCTCTGTTGGGGTTTGCCTCCGGTGTCATGGTGGCGGCGTCTGTCTGGTCGCTTTTGATACCGGCTATGGAAATGTCAGAAGATATGGGGCGGATGGCTTTTATTCCGGCAGCCGCAGGACTTTTACTGGGCATGGCATTTTTACTTTTGATGGACAGAGTGATTCCACATCTGCATTTGGGAAGTGATGTGGCGGAAGGACCTTCATCAAACTTAAAAAAAACAACAATGCTTGTTCTGGCGGTCACGCTTCATAACATTCCGGAAGGAATGGCAGTGGGCGTTGTCTTTGCGGGAGTATTGATGGGAGAGAGTGAAATGTCCGTTGCCGGAGCGCTGGCGCTGGCCCTTGGCATTGCTATCCAGAATTTTCCGGAGGGTGCGATCATCAGTCTTCCATTAAAGAGCGAAGGAGAAACAAGAAGAAAGGCATTTGCCCATGGCGCTTTCTCGGGCATCGTGGAGCCAATTGCTGCCTTTGTTACGATTCTGCTTGCCAGATATATTGAACCTTTGCTTCCTTATCTGTTGGCTTTTGCGGCAGGAGCCATGTTGTATGTGGTGGTGGAAGAGCTGATACCGGAATCGGCAGAAGGCGATCACTCCAATATCGGAACCATTGGGTTTGCCATTGGATTTGCGATCATGATGGCGCTGGATGTGGCGCTTGGTTAAGATGTTTTTTCGGAACCATCAGAGCCCCTTCCAATTAAAAGCGAAATCTCCCTGATAGAATCAGTGTTTGTAAAACATTGCTGGTTCTTTCGGGGAGGTTTTTCTTTTGGGGGATTCAGATTTTGGCGCAAAAAATGCCCAAAATCTGCGGGAGAACTTTATCTGTTGACAGCTCGGGATGTATATGGTAATATACTTTTGTTCTAAAAATAATTTTATTAATGAAATAAAGTTCTAATATTACGAATAGGAGAGAACCAGTGGAAAAGAGAATGTGTTTGCTTACAATTAAGAACTGTTATGATGAACTGACCCCGGTTGAAAAAATTGTGGCGGATTTTATCCTTCAAAACAGTGAAAGAGTGATTCACATGCCGATCGCAGCTTTTGCGGAGCAGGCGGAGGTTGCGAAGTCAGCGGTGATTCGTTGCTGTAAATCATTGGGATTTGACGGTTATTCCGACATGAAGATCGCTCTGGCAATTGAATTGTCCGGAAACAGGAAGTTAAATTTTATTCCCTATATTGATCCTGAAGATGACGCAGGAGAGATTTTGGATAAGGTTTTTTCGGCGAATGTGAAAACACTGCATGACACGGCGGAAAAAATTGACAGGGAGGTTCTTACACAGGTTGTGGAAGTGATGGACAGCGCAAAGATGATCTATATCTATGCGGTAGGAACCTCTGCGGGAATCGCCAGCGAGCTGCAGTACCGGCTGATGCAGATCGGAAAGACTGCGCTTTGCATTCACGATGCCCCTACGATGAAGGTTTCCTCTCTCAATATTAAAGAAGGGGATGTTGCTGTCGGTATTTCGCATTCGGGCCGTACGATTGCTACTATTGAAGCGCTGCAGCTGGCCGGGAAAATGGGAGCGAAGACGATCTGCGTCACCAGTTGTCCCGGAAGTGAAATCAGCCGTATTTCAGACTATTCCCTCGAAATTTTTTCGGATGAGATCGACTACCCCATGGAAGCGGTTTCTGCCAGAATTGCGCATCTGAGCATCATTGACACTCTCACGATCGCCATATCGGCAAAGGAGTTTGACGCGGCACAGGAACGGGCGGAAAAGACGCATCAGCTTGTTGACAGTCTGCGCTATAAAAAATAGGAGTTTTATCATGAAAAAGGAAAAAAGAGGGTTTACTGTTTTTCTGGTCTGCTATCTGGCATATACGGCAATCTATGTGGCGAGGGTGAATCTCTCCATGGCATCGCCGGGAATGCTCGAGAAACGGATCATGACCCAGGAGCAGGTGGGCGTGATGGGAAGTGTATTCTTCGTCATTTATGCCATGGGACGAATTATCAACGGATATATCGGTGATCGGGTTTCACCCTGGATCATGATCTCCGTGGGCCTGTTCGCCGCGGGCCTGAGCAATCTGGGGATCGGAATTCTGCCGCCCTTTGCGGCGATGCTCGTTCTCTGGGGAACCAATGCATATGCCCAGTCCATGCTTTGGAGTTCACTGCTCAGAGTGATATCCGAAGTCTATCCTGTAGAACAGGCGAAGAAAATGCTGTCTTATATGGTATCTTCCGTGGCAACGGGAAACATCGCCGGAATTTTGATCAACACTGTGCTGATAGAACGTCTGGGTGTGGCATTTTCCTTTTTGATTCCGGGAGCGATTCTGTTTGTGCTCTGCCTGGCGGTGATTTTGGCAACAAGCAAGGTGAAATGCAGGGCGGTGGAAAAAGAGCATATTTCCATGAAAAAGCTTTTGCAGGAAGAAAAGATCAAAACAGTGATACTGCCCGCGATGTTTCATGGAATGATCAAGGATAACATCAGCCTCTGGATGACACTGTTTTTTGTGGATCAGTTCAAGATTGATCTAAACGCATCGGCAGGATTTGTTCTGTTCATTCCTGTCGTTGGTTTTCTGGGAAGAATCGCATTTCCTTTTCTCATCAGCTTATATAAGCAAAAAGAAGATCGTCTGTCAACGCATGCGTTCGTATTATGTATCATAGCTTCCCTGCTGCTTCTTCCAAAGAACGTAATGCCTGTGACCGCGATCATATGTCTCAGTCTGATCTATGCGGCGATATCGGTGATCAATACGGTGCTGGTCACCTATTTCCCGCTTCAGTTTGCCAAAAACGGAAATCAGTCCTCCGTGAGCGGAATTATGGATTTTTTTACATACCTGGGTGCGGGCATCGGCTCGTTGGTTTTCGGATATCTGGTGAGTTGGCTTGGATATGGCGCGATGTTTTTGGCATACGCGGCAATATCTGCCATTTCCATCATCATGACTGTTAAGATGGATAAGAAAGCATAAAAATAAGGGGCTGTCGGGAAACAGCCCCTTATTTAAATTTCCATTTTCCATTTGTAGTAGAGCTTCGGATAATCGTTGAGGTGATGCTCCAGCTCAAAATCATATTTGGCATCTCCCCGGGCAATGTAAGGAAGATCAGCAGCTTTGCCGTTATCTTCCATAACAAACAGCATAGAGACGGTGATGCCTTCTTTTGCAAGGGCATCCGCAAAAAGCTGATAGTAGGTGCTTCCTTCTGCTGTAAGCGAAAAGCTTACCTCATAATAAAATCCAAGAATCAGTTTTTTACGCTGTTCGAGGATTTTCTTTTCCAGGATGGTGTCGCGGGCAAGAAAAGGATAGAAGGTGGCGAGAGAATCCGTTCCCTGACGGTAATCACCTTCATGCCAGAGTCGCGTTCCCTCAAAAACGTGCTTTTCACCAATGCGCTTATAATTTCCGGTTCTGGCGGCCTGACGGATCTCATTTTGCAGGAAGGTAAGTTCTTCCTGAATAAAGGTCTGGAAACGTTCATCCTGCAAAAGAGGATGTGTGGCAGCATTTTCTTCGGTTTTTTCGCGCTGTAATTCATTTTTGATTTCATCGATGAAAGACATGGCGTTTTCGTACTCCTTTTCTTGCAATTCTGTTTACCCTGCCCGGAGCAGCGCATCCGGAAAAGATGGAACCTTTTCCGGATGTGTGGCTTTCGCCACATAGAATCGAGAATGAATATATTTTTGAATGCAGGCATTCAAAATATATTTCATCCCGGTTCTGCCCTGCTCTAAAAAATTACAGGTTGCGTTTGTCAAATTTTTCTTCACAGTATTTGCAGCGGTATACTTCTTTGGCTTTGTCTGCCAGCACGAAAACATGGGGCAGCTCCTGCTCAATGGAAGTGATACAGCGGGGATTCTTGCAGTGTATTACATTTTTGATCTGTTTGGGAAGATGAAGCTTTTTCTTTTCTACATTTTCCCCGTTTTTAATAACGTTCACGGTAATATTATGATCGATAAATCCCAGAACGTCAAGATCCAGCATATCAACATCACATTCCACTTTGAGAATATCTTTCTTTCCCATCTTTTCACTGCGAGCATTTTTGATGATAGCTACAGTGCAGTCCAGCTTGTCCAGCTGGAGATGATGGTAGATGGACATGGCCATACCGGCCTGTATATGATCGAGAACGAAGCCTTCTTCAATTCTTCCGACATTTAACATGGTTTTTCCTCCTTTTAACTGAGTGTATTTTGTTTGGAAGCTGTCTGGCGGCAGCTGCTCAGATGCCATTATAATCGCCTCAATCCACGTGGATATCAAGCAGGGTAAGAATCAATGCCATTCTCACATAGACACCGTATTGAGCCTGTTTGAAATATACGGCCCGGGGATCATCATCCACATCCACAGAAATTTCATTTACGCGGGGGAGGGGATGGAGAACCAGCATATCCTGAGGAGCCAGCTTCATTTTTTTCTTATTTAAAACATAGAAATCTTTTAAGCGGATATAGTCTTCTTCGTTGAAGAAACGTTCCTTCTGGACGCGTGTCATGTAGAGGATGTCCAGTTCGGGCATCTTGTCTTCCAGGCGGATCACTTCCTCATAGGGAATGTTCTTGTCCTTGAGCATTTCCGTAATGTAGTCGGGGATACGCAGTTCATCGGGAGAGATGAAGATAAAACGCATGCCTTCGTAACGGGAAAGAGCGTTGATCAGGGAGTGGACGGTACGTCCGAACTTCAAGTCGCCGCACAGGCCAATGGTAAGATGATCCAGATGGCCTTTCAGTGAGCGGATGGTCAGGAGGTCTGTCAGCGTCTGTGTGGGGTGCTGATGTCCGCCGTCACCTGCATTGATTACAGGAATGGAAGATTTTTCAGCAGCTACCATGGGAGCGCCTTCCTTGGGGTGACGCATGGCACAGATATCTGCATAGCAGGAAATGACGCGGATTGTATCGGAAACGCTTTCGCCTTTTGCTGCGGAAGAATTGGATGCATCTGCAAAGCCAAGCACACTGCCGCCCAGATTCAGCATGGCAGCTTCAAAACTTAAACGGGTTCTGGTGCTGGGCTCGTAGAAACAGGTTGCCATCTTTTTGCCGGCACAGGCATGCGCGTATTTGGGCATGTTTGCTTCAATATCGTTTGCCAGATCGAAAAGATCTTCCAGTTCTGCTGTGGTAAAGTCCAGCGGATTCATCAGGTGTCTCATAATAAAATTATCCTCCTTGTGATGAAAACTGTGTGAAAGACGGTTTTTTACCCAAAGAAAATCGAAGAGAAAAAATTCCCTTCGATTTTGCCGGATAAGCCATCGCCTACTTAAATGTCAGCAATTCAGTTACGGGCTTCCGTCTGGGAGCAGCAGGTGCTTCAGCAGGATAGCCAACGGGAATCAGGGCAACAAGTTCTCTGTCTTGTGGAATCTCCAAAAGGGATTCAATCTTGTCCTGATCAAAGATACCCATGATAACGGTACCGAGACCGGCTTCATGAGCAGCCAGGCAAAATGTCTGGGATGCAACACCGGCATCGAACATCTGCCAGGTGTCCCTGCGGGGGGTGGTGAAAGAACCGTCTCTTTCATAACCGCATCTGTTCTTAATAACAGTCACTGCGATCAGCATGGGCGCATCAACAATAATCTTTCCGTTATTCGGGAAAGTGGAAGTGCATTCGCGGCCGATGCGATCCTTCAATTCTCCTTCAATCGCTATGTAACGAACGATCTGTGTGTGCTTCCAGCTGGGTGCATAGGAAGCGGTCTCAATGATGCCGGATATCAGTTCATGATCCACCGGCTGATCCGTGAACTTACGGATACTTCTGCGACTAAGAATACATTCTTTAGCGGTCATATACCCTCCTGTCTGCTGCAGGGCAGCATATCAATACATTTAAATCAGTATAGCATACGAAAAATGTGATTTCAACAGGGAAATATAAAACAAGCCGATTGCAAATTTTGAGGGAATGCTATATACTGAGCGAAAGATGTACTTTTACATAAGTTTGATTTGAACGCCGCCGCTGCGGAAGAAAGGATATTTGCTATGGAATTCAAAGAGAGAAAAAGATGGGTCTTTTTCGGACTGCCTTTTACATTCACCGTATATACAATTAAAGAAGACATGATAACTTTGCAGGAAGGTTTCCTGAATCGGAAAGAGAACGACTGCTATATGTATAAGGTACAGGATGTGGAGCTTCTGCGTTCTTTTGGGGAGCGCATTTTCGGACTGGGTACCGTGAAGTGCTATACAGGGGATACAACGAATAAAGAGCTTTTCATCACACATGTGAAAAATGCCAAGGCGATCAAAGACTTCATTCTGGAGGCCTCAGAGCAGGCGAGGCTGAAGCGCCGCACACTTAATATGCTGGATATCGGTGCGGGAGAAGTTGACGATCCGGATCCGGAGGACTAAAAGGCAGGGCGGTGTGAGCACCGCCCTTTATGATGCCCTGATACGAGGCAAAATACGGGTAAGGAGAAATAACGGCATGGAACAGGATATGACCAAAGGAAGTCCTTTTCAACTGATTGTGAAGTTTATGATTCCCATTATTCTGGGAAATCTTTTTCAGATGCTGTACAATGTGATGGATACGATAATCGTTGGCCGATTCGTTGGCGTTAAGGCGCTTGCAGCGGTAGGAGCAACGGGAATCATTTCTTTTTTGATACTGGGATTTATGCAGGGACTGGCGCTTGGGTTTACGGTGCTGATTTCGCAGCGTTATGGTGCCGGTGATGAGGAGGGCGTTAAGCAGAGCGTGGGAAACTCCTATCTGCTGACCGCAATTGTTATCGTGATCATGACGGTCGTGAGCGTGTCCGGAATGGATTGGCTGTTGCGCATCATGAAGACGCCGGAGGATATTTTTGAAATGTCCAGAACTTATATCACGATTATCTGTCTGGGCATGGGATTTAACATATTGTACAATCTGTTATCCAGTACGCTGAGGGCCGTGGGAAACAGCAAAACACCGCTGTATTTTCTTGTGATTGCTGCAGGCTTGAATATTGTTCTGGATCTGGTGTTTATCATTGTGTTTCACATGGGTGTTGCAGGCGCGGCGCTGGCTACCATTGCTTCCCAGGGAGTGTCCGGACTGTTGTGTCTGATTTATATAATTAAAAAAGTGCCGCTGCTTCGAATACAGAAATGTCATTTAAAACCGGACAGGGTTTGTATCAGATCACAGCTGGCACTGGGAATTCCGATGGCGCTGCAGTGCTCCATTACTGCAGTAGGCGCCATTATGGTACAGACTGCGCTGAACATGCTGGGGTCTACGGTCGTTGCCGCCTATACTGTGGCCGGAAAGGTGGAGCAGCTCGCAACACAGGTGCTCACCGCTCTTGGCTCTACAATGGGCACCTATTGCGCGCAGAACTTCGGTGTGAAGGATTTTGGAAGAATTCGGAAGGGAAACAGAATCGCGTTCCGGATTGCTGCGGTATATTCCGTAGTTGCTTTGCTTTGTCTGGAAGCAGCACTTCCCCAGCTGGTGGGGATGTTTGTCACCGGAGATCTGACCGAAGTGATTTATTACGTGCGGATTTATGTGACAATATGCGGACTGTTCTTTTTGCCGCTTGCCATGATTTTTATTTATCGTAACGCAATGCAGGGCTGTGGTCATGGATTCATTCCGATGATGGGCGGTGTCGTTGAACTGGTATGCCGTGCCGTTGTCGCTGTGATTGCTGCCTATTTTATGAGCTATACGGGCGTTTGCTGTGCAAATGCCGGCGCCTGGTTCGGAACGGGATTGTTCATATGGATTTTTTATCGGAGAATGATGAAAAAGCTGGAGAGACAGCAGGAACAGCTTCAGTGACAGTTTTTGATGTTTGTGTACTGTCTTTGTGATGCAGGAGGATAAGGAAGAACGTATGGAATTGGATATGACCAAAGGCAGCCCTTTTCGGCTGATTGTGAAATTTATGATTCCCATTTTGATGGGGAATATTTTCCAGCAGTTTTATAATGTGATGGATACCGTGATTGTGGGAAGGTTTGTGGGCGTGGATGCGCTGGCAGCCGTAGGCGCAACGGGCACCATTTCCTTTCTGATTCTGGGATTTATGCAGGGACTGACAACGGGATTTACGGTTCTGACCTCGCAGCGTTTCGGTGCGGGGGACAGGGAAGGTGTGAAAAAAAGCGTTGGGAATGCCTGTATTCTGGCTGTTGTTATCACCGTATTAATGACCTTTATCAGTGTCAGGGGCATGGACTGGCTTTTGCGTACTATGCAGACGCCGGAAGATATTTTTGAAATGTCAAAGACCTACATAACCATTATCTGCTGGGGTATGGGATTTACGATTTTATACAATCTGCTCTCCAGTATGCTTCGCGCGGTGGGAAACAGCCGTGTGCCCCTTTATTTTCTGGGGATAGCAGCAGGATTGAACATTGTGCTGGATCTGATATTAATTCTGCCCTTTCATATGGGAGTTGCGGGAGCTGCTTTGGCAACGGTGGTATCACAGGGAGTATCCGGAGTGCTGTGTCTGATTTATATCATCAGGAAAGTTCCGCTATTGACGATACAGAAATGCCATCTGGAGCCGGATGCTGCGTGCATGAAAAATCAGTTATCCATCGGAATTCCCATGGCGCTGCAGTTTTCTATTACCGCTGTGGGTGTCATTATGGTACAGGCCGCGCTGAACATGCTGGGTTCTACCGTGGTCGCTGCCAACACGGTGGCCGGAAAAGTGGAGCAGTTTGCAACCCAGTTTTATGCCGCAATGGGAACAGCGATGGCGACCTACAGCGCACAAAATCGTGGAGTAGGCGATCTGGAAAGAGTGAAAAAAGGGTCCAGAGCAGCATTCGGAATATCAGCAGTATATGGTATCGTGGCTTTTGTTGTGCTGCAGGCAGCATTGCCCTGGCTGGTTTCCCTTTTTGTTACCGGCGATATTACGGAAGTTCTGTATTATGTCCGCATCTATATTACGATTTCCGGCCCGTTCTTCATCCCGCTGGGAATGATTTTCATTTACCGTAATGTGATGCAGGGCTGTGGATATGGATTTCTGCCGATGATGGGCGGCGTGGTGGAACTCGTCTGCCGCGGCGTGCTTGCAGTGATAGCGGCAAATCTGATGAGCTATGCAGGCGTGTGTTGTGCAAATGCAAGCGCATGGTGCGTGACCGGTATTTATTCCTGGTTTGCCTATCGGCACGTGATGAAGAATCTTGAAAAACAGCTTGAGTAACCATTGCGGCTGAGAATGAGGTCGCATAAAGAATTAAGTGACTTCATAACCTTGGTCAGCAGAGGTCACCGCAGTGACCGCATCCCCTTCCGGAGAAGCCCTCGCAGAGCCCGCCGCACTTTGCGGCCAGTGTGGATGAAAGTGTAATAGTGGGATATTCCACTTTGAAAAAGTGCCGCTCCCAAGTCCTCCGCTATCATTGGGGATATGCAGCGCCGTTATGATACAATAGAAGAAATGGAAGTTCATACTGCAGTCCCAGGGTATATACAGGTTTTTTCTTCTGAAATACCCTAAAATAGCGTATTTTGTTGGAATTTTATGCCTTCAGGGGGTATATACATCCAAATTTCTCGGATATACCCCATATTTGCATCTTTTCCGGGGCATTTCTGAAAAAGTATTTTCCATATACCCCCAGCCTTGTATTTTTTCAGTTTTTTTGTATGAAATTGGGGTATTTTCGGTAGTTTCGATCGTATATACCCTGGTAGCGTTATATAAACCGGCTGAACTGTTACACGAATTCATAAAAATGGTCAAATGATTCATGAAAAGTAAAAAAAGTACTTGCCAAAATAAAAACTGTGTGTTATCATTGATTTTGTCGTCAGGGAGAAGCTGGAACGACAAAACAAAATAGTATATGCGACAGTAGTACAGTTGGTAGTACGCCACCTTGCCAAGGTGGAGGTCGCGGGTTCGAGCCCCGTCTGTCGCTCTGGTAAGGATCTTGAATTTCAAGATCCTTTTTTCTGCTGTGCAGAGAAGAAGTTGCCAAAAATCAACTGGATTGGTATAATGAAGCGAACAGGCGAAGCCTGTTCGCTTCGGGCAGGATGTATTTATCAGAAAAGGAAATTCAAATGGAAAACAGACAATATCAATCAAAAGAACTGTTGGGAAGGTTTATCCCCTATTTTAAGCCATACTGGAAGACCATGGTGTTCGATTTATTCTGCGCCGGGCTGACCACCGTGTGCGAGCTGGTGCTGCCTATGATCATGCGCTATATCACCAATGAAGGATTAAAGGATGCGGCGGCATTATCCGTAAGGACGATCGGAATTATGGTGGGGCTGTATCTGCTGCTTCGTGTGGTGGACTGTCTGGCAACGTATTATATGGCGGGCATGGGGCATATTATGGGTTCAAAAATTGAGACGGATATGAGAAGAGATGCCTATCATCATCTTCAGCAGCTGTCCAACACCTATTACAGCAACACCAAGGTGGGACAGATCATGGGACGAATCACCAATGACCTGTTTGATGTGACAGAATTTGCCCATCATTGTCCGGAAGAATTTTTCATCGCAGGGGTGAAGCTTATCATTTCCTTTATAATTCTGGCAAGAATTAATATGCTTCTAACGCTGATTGTTTTTGTGATCATACCGGTGATGATCGTGGTCTGCATGAAACTGAATTTCAGGATGCGTCGGGTGTTCCGCAATCAGAGAAATCAGATCGGTGAGCTGAATGCCAGGATTGAGGACAGTCTGCTTGGGCAGAAGGTTGTGAAAGCCTTCACCAATGAAGAAATGGAAAATCAGAAGTTTGAGACAGACAACGGAAAGTTTCTTGACATTAAGAAAGATTCCTATCACCTTATGGCGCAGTTTAATGCCACAACCAAAGCTTTTGACGGCATTATGTATGTATCCGTATTGTTGTTCGGCAGTCTGTTCATGGTAAAAGGGCTGGTGGCAGCCGGTGATCTGGTGGCATTTTTACTGTATGTTACCACACTGATCAATACCATCCGCAGAATTATTGAATTTGCGGAGCAGTTCCAGAGAGGTATGACCGGTATCGAACGATTTTTGCAGATCATGGATGCGGATATTGAGATTTTTGATGAAGAGAATGCTGTGGAAATGGGGCAGCCCAATGGCGAAATTTCCTTCACAGATGTGAGCTTTGAATATCCCGATGATCATAATCAGGTGTTCAAAAATCTCAACTTAATTATCCATCCCGGTGAAAAAGTTGCAATTGTTGGCCCTTCCGGCGGTGGAAAAACAACTTTGTGCAACCTGATTCCCCGTTTTTACGATGTTACAGGTGGAACCATTGCCATAGACGGTAAAAATGTGAAAGATTTCACTTTAAAGAGTCTTCGGAAAAATATCGGTATTGTGCAGCAGGATGTATACCTGTTTTCCGGGACCGTATATGAAAATATTTCTTACGGAAGACTCGGCGCCAGCCGTGATGAGGTGATTGAGGCGGCAAAAAGAGCAGGTGCCCATGAATTCATAATGGGACTCAAAAATGGGTATGATACCTATGTAGGAGAACGAGGGGTGAAGCTGTCCGGCGGGCAGAAGCAGCGCATCAGTATCGCCCGTGTATTTTTAAAAAATCCACCCATCATTATTCTGGATGAAGCGACCAGCGCTCTGGATAATGAAAGTGAATTTGCGGTGGCACAGTCTTTGAGCAGGCTTTCGGAGGGCAGAACCACGCTGACCATAGCACACAGACTTTCCACAATCCGCAATTCTGATCGGATTTTGGTGCTGACTGAGGACGGAATTGTGGAAGAGGGCAATCATGATAAGCTGCTTGCACAGAAAGGAATTTATTATCAGCTTTACAACATGGCAAATGCATTAAAGTAGACTGCATGAAAACTGCGGTATTTATGCAGGAAAAATGAGGAGATTTATATTGATGAAGAAAAAAGAGTTGTTTTGGAAGAAGGCGAAAAAGGCGGCAGCGCTGTTCGGGGCAGCGTTTATGCTGACGGCTGTTATGGCAGGCTGTGGCTGCGCAGGTACAGCGGATCAGGAAAATCAGGTACAGGAGAGTGCTGCTGTGGAGGAAACAGGCTACAGGGATGATGTGGCATGCGCAGATCTGCAGGCGGCAGTGGCAGCGGAATTCGGAGACAACTACTGGCCCAATATGGATATCCCGGAAGAATACCTTTCTGAGACTTTTGGCATTTCTGCGGACCTGTACGAGGAATATGTGGCGCAGATGCCCATGATTTCCACCAATGTGGATACGCTGATCATAGTGAAGGCGAAAGAAGGAAGCGAACAGGCTGTAGAAGATGCCATGAATGCTTATTACAAGGTTAATACGGAGAATGCCATGCAGTATCCCATGAACCTGGGGAAAGTGCAGGCAGCGCAGATCAAGACTTTTGGCCGTTATGTATGTTTTGTACAGTTGGGTGCTGATGTGATGACGCAGATGGAAGAGGGCGATGCGGCCGTGATCGCACACTGCGAGCAGGAAAATGCCAGGGCGCTGGACGTGATTGAAGGAATGCTGATAAAATAGTTTCATTATTTAAAAAGGTGTGAATGGGGGCGATAAAACGTCCCCATTGTCATAACTATGGGTACAGAATATGATTTTTTCCAGTCTTCTGTTTTTGTTTCGGTTTATTCCGATATTTTTTCTGATTTATTATGTGGTTCCTCAGCGGGCAAAAAATTTCGTCCTCTTTTTGGGGAGCCTTGTTTTTTATGCCTGGGGAGAGCCTGTTTATGTGATTTTGATGCTGTTTTCCACGCTGTCGGATTATTGGCACGGACTGGCGATCGAAAGGGTGCAGGAAAGGGGAAAAGACACCTTTGCCCGCTGCCTGTTGATATCCTCGGTAATGATCAATCTGGGCATGCTTGGATTTTTCAAATATACGGATTTCCTGATTCAGACAGTCAATGGTTTGACGGGGCTTTCCGCGCCGCTTCTCAATTTGCCTTTGCCTATTGGAATCTCGTTTTATACGTTCCAGACCATGTCCTATACCATTGATGTTTATCGCAAAAAGGTACCGGCGCAGAGAAATATCATTGATTTCGGAACCTTTGTGGCATTGTTTCCGCAGCTGATTGCCGGCCCGATTGTACGTTATACGGATGTGGCGAAACAGCTGAAAGGGCGGCGCGTTACCTGGAATAGTCTTCATGGAGGCGTGAGCAGATTTGTAATCGGTCTTGGAAAAAAAGTGCTGCTGGCTAACCAGGCCGGGGCAATTTATGACCGCATTTGCAGCCGGAGTGGGATCCAAGCAGCTTTGGCAGATGCACAAAAGAGTATTGCAGCAGGCACAGATTTGACCATGCTTGCTGCCTGGATTGGGATTCTTTGTTTTGCTTCCCAGATTTATTTTGACTTTTCCGGCTATTCCGATATGGCTGTGGGTCTTGGAAAAATGCTCGGTTTTACTTTCCCGGAAAATTTCAATTATCCCTATATTGCCAAAAGCGTGACGGAATTCTGGCGGCGCTGGCACATGACGCTGTCAGGCTGGTTTAAAGAGTATGTTTATATTCCGCTGGGCGGCAATCGAAAAGGGATAAAAAGACAGCTTGTAAATATTCTGATTGTATGGATGCTGACCGGAATCTGGCATGGAGCATCCTGGAATTTTCTGCTTTGGGGACTGTGGTACGCTTTCTTTTTGATTCTGGAAAAACTCTTTGGCATTAAAGGAAGAATTTACACGATTTTGGTGGTATTGGGCGGCTGGGTTTTGTTTGCCATGACAGAGCCTGAAAGCGTGAGACTGTGGTTTTTGGGAATGACCGGGCTAAACGGTGCCGGTCTATATGACAGGAGCATATTGTATGATATCAGCAATTATTTGCTTTTATTTTTGCTTTTGATTCTGGGCTCCACGCCGCTGCCGGCAAAGGTCGGACGCAGAATTGCCGCCGGAAAATGCGGTATGTTATTGGAGACGGTCTTTGTATTAAGTGTATTTTTGCTGTCCGTTGCCTTTTTGGTGGACGCAAGTTACAATCCGTTTCTGTATTTCCGCTTTTAGGAGGGAGAATGAAAAAGGATGTGATATTGCCGCTTCTGACAGCGGCCGTGATCGGGCTGTTCTGTATTGCAGATATTTTTACGCAGGACAGGGTGTTTTCGGAGCAGGAAAACAGAAAGCTTTCTCAAAAGCCGGAATTTTCCATGGAGAAACTTCTGGACGGCACTTTTGCAGAGGAATATGAAGCTTATGTGACAGATCAGATGCCGGGGCGTAATGCTTTTATTTTTATAAAGACAGCAGTGCAGAAACTGAGCGGACAAAAAGAGGTAAACGGCGTTTATTTTGCAAAGGATAACACCTTGATCATGCGCAATGCACCGGAATCAGTGGATACGAAGAAAGCGGACGCAAAGGCAGGGCGCATGCTGCAGCAGGCGAAGGAGATACTTGCGATGACAGAGGGCCATGTGGGACTGATGCTGGTGCCTGCAGCGGATGGGGTGCAGACGCAGAGGCTTCCGGCATTTTCTGTGGATTTTGATCAGCTTTCCTGGATAGAGAATGTGGAGAAACAGGCTGAAGAAGCGGGCATGACCGTGGTGGATGCAGACAGCGCACTTCTTTTGCATGCGGATGAGGAGATTTATTATGGCAGCGATCATCACTGGACCACGCTCGGCGCTTTTTACGGATATCAGGAGTTTGCGGAAAAATTTCAACTGTCTGCGGTTTCCCTGGAGGATTATGAAAAAACCGCTGTGCTCGATACCTTCTGGGGGACTCTTCAGGCGAAGGTGAATCTGCCGGTGAGGCAGGATACTATAGAAATTTTTAAAAGACAGGACGAAACTTTGCACAGGACGGTATTTGTATATGAAGGAAAGGAAGCGGATTCCTGCTATTTTTCCGGGCGCCTTAGAACGAAAGATGCATACTCGTATTTTCTGGACGGCAATTATCCCCTGGTGGAAATTGAGGGAGATGGACCGCAGGATAAAACCATACTTCTGATCAAGGATTCCTATGCAAACTGCTTTGCGCCTTTTCTGACCAGAGATTATGGAACCATCCGTTTGGTGGACAGAAGGTATTATCGCGGGGACGTGGTGGAGCTGGTGCAGAAATATGAGCCCACAGATGTGCTGTATCTCTATCAGGTTTTTCAGTTTATCGAAAACTTCTAGGCAAAAGCTGCATATCCCCCCCGCAGTGAGGGGAAAGGATGCGGAATTAAGAAAGTCTTTACTATACTTTGCGCAGGTGGAATGGTATACTGATAGTAAGATGAAAGCCGTGTTTTTCCGGCAGTTTAAGACAACAGCACTACGGTGGATATTGCATTTTTGTGTCCGGAATGGAGGAGTTTTATGAGGTTACAGTTTATTGGTGCGGCGCATGAGGTGACAGGCAGCTGTCATTATATGCAGATTGGAGAAAACCATATTTTAGTGGACTGCGGTATGGAGCAGGGGACGAACACATTCGAAAACTGTGAACTGCCGGTGGAAGAGGCCATGATTGATTATGTGCTTTTGACACATGCTCATGTGGACCATTCCGGTATGCTTCCGCTTTTGTATGCGAAGGGATTTCGGGGAAAGATTTATGCCACGGAAGCCACGGCGGACCTGTGCAGTATCATGCTGCGCGACTGTGCTCACATTCAGATGCAGGAGGCTGAGTGGAAGAACCGCAAGGCCAAGAGGCATTCCGGGATAGAACCGCATGTGCCTATTTATACGATGGAAGATGCAGAGGAAACGATCAGAAGTATCGTGCCCTGTGCTTATGACAGGATCATAGAAATAAATGAGAATATCAGAATCCGGTTTACGGATATCGGTCATCTGCTGGGCTCTGCCAGTATTGAGGTATGGGCCAGAGAGGAGAATATAGAGAAGAAACTGGTCTTTTCAGGGGATATCGGAAATATGGATCAGCCGCTGCTTCGGGATCCACAGATGACAAAAGAAGCGGATTATGTTATCATGGAGTCCACCTACGGTGATCGGCTGCATTCTGCTGAGCGGCCGGACTATATTGGAGAACTGGCACAGATCATTCAGGAGACGCTGGATAAAGGCGGCAATGTGGTGATTCCTTCTTTTGCGGTGGGCAGAACCCAGGAAATGCTTTATTTTATCCGTGCCATCAAAGGGCAGGGGCTGGTGAAAAATCATGATAATTTTCCGGTTTATGTGGACAGTCCGCTGGCGGTGGAGGCAACAGGCATTTTTAACCGTAATGTGGGAAGCTGTTTTGACGAGGAAGCGCTGTCCCTGGTAAAGGCCGGAATTAACCCCATTTCATTCCCGGGACTGCGTCTGTCCATCACCAGCGATGAATCAAAATTCATCAATATGGACGAAACGCCGAAGGTGATTATTTCCGCCTCCGGCATGTGTGATGCGGGCCGTGTGCGGCATCATTTGAAACATAACCTGTGGCGGCCGGAGTGTACGATTCTGTTTGTAGGCTATCAGTCTGTGGGCACACCGGGGCGCATGCTGCTGGATGGTGTGACCGAGATGAAGCTGTTTGGAGAAACGGTGGATGTGCGCGCGCAGATCCGCACCCTTTCGGGCATGTCCGGACATGCGGATAAGAACGGCCTGATCAACTGGATTCAGAATTTTGAAAAAAAGCCGGACCGGGTATTTATCGTGCACGGCGAGGATTCCGTAACAGTATCTTTCGCAAACTGCCTGCATGACGAATACGGCTATACAACCTATGCCCCTTACAGCGGCACCCGATTTGATCTGGCAAACAACTGCTTTGAATATGAGGCTTTGCCTGTTCTTGTGAAAAAGAAGACAAAAGAACAGACGCCCAGTGGAGTTTATGCCCGTCTGGTGGCTGCAGGGCAGAGACTGCTTGCGATTATCAAACGCAGTGAAGGCATGGCGAACAAGGATCTTGCGAAATTTGCGGATCAGATTAATTCCCTCTGTGATAAATGGAATTGATAAAGTGCAGCTGATGCGGTATGATTTTGAAAGACATCAGCCGGTTATAATACATAACAAAAGAAGAAGGATGGAAAACAGACATGAGCATGGCAGATACCATATTTATTAATATGTGTAAGGATATTCTGGAAAATGGAACGAGCACGGAAGGAGAAAAGGTTCGTCCTCACTGGCCGGACGGAACGCCTGCCTATACGATCAAGAAATTCGGTGTGGTAAATCGCTATGATCTCTCTGAGGAATTTCCGCTGTTGACTCTGCGCAGAACCGCATTGAAGAGCGCAACCGATGAAATGCTCTGGATCTGGCAGCATAAGTCCAATAATATCAAAGATCTCCACAGCCATATCTGGGACGAATGGGCGGATGAAAACGGAAGCATCGGCAAAGCCTACGGATACCAGCTGGGAGTGAAGCACCAGTACAAAGAGGGCATGTTTGATCAGGTGGACAGAGTGATTTATGATCTGAAAAATAATCCTTTTTCGCGCCGCATTATGACCAATATTTATGTGCACCAGGATCTGCACGAGATGAACCTCTATCCCTGCGCCTACAGCATGACATTCAATGTGACCCAGAAAAAGGGACATGACAAACTGACCCTGAATGCTGTGCTGAATCAGCGCTCTCAGGATGTGCTGGCAGCGAATAACTGGAACGTGGTGCAGTATGCAGTCCTCGTTCACATGCTGGCACAGGTGTGCGATATGGAAGTGGGCGAACTGGTACATGTGATTGCGGACGCACATATTTATGATAAACATGTGCCGATCATTGAAGAACTGATTTCCCGAAAGCCGCATCCTGCACCGAAGTTCTGGCTCAATCCGGAGATTCATGATTTTTATCAGTTCACCAGAAATGATGTCCGGGTAGAGGACTATATAACAGGAGAACAAATCAAAGATATACCGATTGCCATATGATATTCAGCCAAGCCATGCCAGTCCGGCCATACCCGTCTGAGCGGATGCTTGCATCCGATCAGCTGGGAATGCCCGGACTGATAGGGCGCAGCCCGTCACCGAGATGCAGCGAAGCGAAATCGAGGTGGCATGGCGGCCAAAATATAAGGAGGAAACCCAAATGAATTTAATTGTGGCAGTAGATGAAAACTGGGCCATTGGAAATAAAGGAAACCTGCTGGTGCGCATTCCCGCAGACCATAAGATGTTTCGGCAGGAAACTACCGGTAAAGTGGTCGTGCTGGGCCGCAAAACCATGGATACCTTTCCAAACGGTCAGCCGTTAAAAAACAGAACGAACATCGTTCTGACGCATAATCCCACATATACGGTAAAGGATGCCATTGTAGTACATTCGATTGAGGAACTGTTGGAAGAACTGAAAAAATATGACACCAATGACATCTATATCATCGGCGGCACCAGTGTATATGAGCAGATGCTTCCTTACTGTGATGTGGCTCATGTGACAAAGATTGATCACGCGTATGAGGCAGATGCTTATTTTCCCAATCTGGATGAGGAACCGGAATGGGAGATCACAGCAGACAGCGATGAGCAGTATTATTTTGATCTGACCTATCAGTTTGTGAAGTACGAGAGAAAGAAATAAACAAAGGGGACTCTTGCGTGGTTCTTTCTCAACCCTGGATATTGCAAAATTGGGCGCAGCAGGAAAAAAATGCTTTCGGCGCCCAAAAAAACGGTAATTTCAGCACAATAAATTATGTCTTTGGGCGCAGCGCAGAAAAGTTGCTCCCCACGCCCTCAAAATCCGAATATATTGGGCGGAGGAGCAGATTTTTTGTCTCTGCGCCCATTTGGGTCGAATTTTACGCAAATTATTCCATAGAAATGGGTGCGGAGACTAAGAAAATTTATATACGCCCATACCAGATATTTATGGACGATCTTGTTATGGTACTTTGCACTCCCACCAATTAGCATTTTTATGTTCTGAGGTGTGCAGACGATCACATGATCGGAACGAGGATACAAACGGAGAAAACAAATTCATGAAAAAAAATACCTATAAAAGACCGGTTGCGGCACTGGTCATATTGCTGTTGGGAAATCTGTTGTTTTTTCTTACCCTGTGGCTGTTGAGCAAATATGATCAGGTATATCTGGATCAGATGGTTTTCCAGTTAAAAACATCATCGGAAGGAGTACATAAGGATCTTGCATCCAGCGCTGCCGTGAGAGTCGGTCTGTTTGGGATTGTTGCCACCGCAGTCGAGGTTTTTGCTGGGCGGGTCTGCAAATTTTTCAGAAAGCGGGCATTGGCTTTGGCTCTGGCGATGCTGGTATGTTCTGTCACACTTTTTGGAGCACAGCTGGATGTGCTTGCCTATGTGGAAAATATATCGACAGAATCGGATTTTATTGAAGATAACTATGTGGATCCAAAACAGGCTAAGCTGCACTTCCCGAAAGAAAAGCGAAATCTGATTTATATTTTTTTAGAGTCCATGGAAAATACCTTTTCAGACACCAAAGCGGGGACTCCGATTACAGCGGATTATATTCCGGAACTGACCATGCTTGCACAGAAAAATGTAAGTTTTTCCAATACAGAGGGCATGGGAGGAGCACTTTCCTTTTCCGGCACCACATGGACGGCTGCGGCGATGGCCGCACAGACCTGCGGTGTACCCGTCAAAATGGAGATGGCGGCCGATGAGGATGCCTATGGTGCCGGAGATGATTTTTTGCCGGGAGCCGTTTCCATTGGAGAAATTCTGGAAAAACAGGGCTACAATCAGACGCTGCTGGTGGGGTCTGATGCGAAATTCCATGGCAGAGAAGCGTATTTTACCCAGCATGGAAATTATGAGATTGTGGATATCAATTCTCTGAAAGAAGAGGGACGTCTGCCGCAAGATTATATGGTGTGGTGGGGATTTGAGGATGAGAAGCTTTTTACTTTTGCAAAAGAAGAACTGACTCGTCTGGCAGGTGAAAAAGAACCCTTCAATTTCACCATGCTTACTGTGGATACCCATTTCCCGGACGGATACCGATGCTTGCGGTGCGGCAATACTTATGAGGAACAGTATGCGAATGTATTGTACTGTTCTTCCAAACAGGTGTATGAGTTCGTAAAATGGATTCAGAAGCAGCCTTTTTATGAAAACACGACAATCGTAATAAGCGGTGACCATCTGACAATGGATGCTGCTTTTCTGGACGAAATGGATGAAAACTACGTCCGCACAGTTTATAACTGTATTATCAATGCTCCGGTAACCCCGGCAAGAGAGAAAAATCGACAGTTTGCTACTTTTGACATGTTCCCCACCACGCTGGCGGCTTTGGGCGTGGAGATTGAAGGCGACAGGCTCGGCCTTGGAACGAATCTGTTTTCCAACAGAGAAACGCTGACAGAAAAGTATGGCTACGATGCGCTGGACGAGGAATTGCAGAAAAAATCGGAATTTTATAATAAAAAAATTCTGGAAATGGAAGAATGAAATTCCGGTGTCATAAAAAGGCCGCCCATTTCCTGACAGCCTTCCATAGAATGCAGCGTCCTTTTCCTTCTCCCAGGTTGGGAAGAAGCGAAGAATTTCTTCGTGGCTCTGGAACAGCATTTCATTGATACAGCCCGGAACCGTGCTGCAGCATTCGATTCCGCCTCCGCCATAATAGATGAAGAAATTCGGGAAGGAGTGATTTAAAAACTGCTCTTTGAATTTTTCAATGATGATCTTCGGATCATAACCGACTCTGGCAGCCGCGGTGAAGAAGGTGGGGAAAGCGTTATAATCCGCCCAGCGGTTCATGACGGCGATGGTATTCTTTGCGGTGTTCAAAAGCGCTTCATCGGAAGACAGACCGATGGCTCCGCAGGGGTAAATGTGCTGGATTCCAAGGCTGTTGCCGTCACACCAGTCCATGCCCCGTTCCGTGTATCTGAACACCGTTTTTCCCTCTCTTGTCTGGGTGGGGAAGGCGGAAAGATGCGTGAGAATATGCGCCCATTTGTCCTGCCGTTTCTTTTGGACATTCAGATAATCGGTGATATCCAAAAGACCGCGGAACACGATCCGCAGAAGTCCCAGCGTTAAAATCGGATTGAAATCCTCCGGGCGATCCGATCCGTTTTCATGAATACAATCCTGATAAATCACATATCGGCCGTCTTCGAACCGCAAATAATCTTCCCAGAAGTCGGCGACTTCCAGAAGATAGGGCAGTGCATATTTTTGTGCATACGCTGCGTCCCAGGTGCTGTAAAAACGCATGAGAATATTGACCGCCGCATAGGCCGCGTTGGATTTCTGGCCCCAGTAGGGCAGGGTCTCATCTTCTGTGCCGTCTTTATGGAACATGCGGCTGCTCTCCAGACCCTTTGGACCGATCCCGACTTTGGAAAAAATGCCGCGGCAGTTCAGTTGTGTCCGGGCATTTTTTCTCGCCTGGGGGATGTAGTCCAAAAGCGGCTGGTCGTAAGGGTCGGACAGGCTGACCTTATTGGAAGAGTACACCGCCCACCAGGGCGCCTGGTAATTATAATTCAGATGATAATCACCGTTCCAATTGGGCCTGTTTGTGGTGATCCAGTTGCCAAAGAGCCCGGGCGCAAATTTGCCGCCCTTGCTGCAGCAGGCCATCAGATAATGGGATGCGTACCAGAATGCCTCGATTTCCGGTTCGCCGGGAATGGAAATGCCGGAGGTATTCCAGAAAGCTTGCCACCAGTCAAGATGCTGCCTGCGGTAATCCTCCAGCAATTTGGGTGAAAGCCCGGCAACCGCAGATTCTGCAGCGGACTGATATTCCGGTGTGTCATGATTGGTATATACGGCGACTGCAATTGTGATCTGCTCTCCTTCACACAAAAGCTGCTCTGTCCGTTTCCAGTCCATGATGCGGCAGACGGCTGCAGCTTTGGTTTCCCATTCCGCATCCAGGAGGTAATCCTTGGTCATATAAATGCGGTTGCCTATAGTTTTCTGAGAATAATCCGCATCCTCATCCGCAAGAGGAGAGAGCGAAATGCGCAGCGGGATATTTCCTTTTTGGGATTGGACTTTTAAAATAATCAGGCTTTGCTGATAGGGGGCATACCCGGTCACATGCAGATGACATTCCGCATTCTCAAGATCGATTTCCACATCCGCAGAAGCCATTTTCTGTTTTGCAAGAAAAGCAGCATCTTTCAAAGCCGGTGAGCAGAGCTTTAAGGTGCCGAGCCCTTTGCAGCCGTTGATGCAGTCTCTGCCCTGATGGCGGTAGGTTGCGTACCAGAAATCGTTTTTGGAGAGCCACAATGTCAGCGCATCACCGCTGCCTCCGGCGGCGATCCCCAGATCGCCGTTGCCAAAAAGCGGGCCATCCGGCACGCCGGCGGTGGGCATCCTTTGGGGAAAATCTGTAAAAATGCCTTCATACTTTTCTACTTTTTCTATGGGATTCATTTCGTCACTCCTTTTTATCTTGGATTACAAAGAGAAATATATACAGAAACTGTCATGAAAGCGGGCATAAAGGCAGGCAAGGGTGGAATCGAAAGCAGTCCGTTTTCAGTTTCTGAAATAAACATGACGATATTCGGATGGAGTCATGCCGGTTTGTTTTTTAAAAAAATTACTGAAATAAAACTGGCTGGAAAAACCCAGAGATTCGGCGATATCAGAAATGGGGCGCCTGGTTGTGGTCAGTTGTTCAATGGCATATTCCGCCTTTTTCTGAATCAGAAACTGGGCAGGCGTGATGCCCAGCCTTTTCTGGAATACCTTTGCAAAATGACTGGGATGATAACCTGCAATTTCCGCCATTTTGTGAACGGAAACAGAACTGTGCAGATTTTTTTCTGCGTAGGATATCGCTTTACCGATGGACGAGTCAAATGCGTTTTCTGACGGAGAAATGCTGTTATCCGGGCAGCATTCCAGATAATAGGAGAGAAGATCCAGCAAGCATTGTTTTGTCCGGATGAAAGCGGTCAGATCGGAACCTTTGGAGATCTGAATCATCTTTTCGAATAATGCCGCAGCGGTTTCGGGTGCTTTGGCGTCCACACATAAGGGCAAATGAAACAGGTCAAAGAGTTCTGTCTGGTGACTGCTGACATTAAAATGACAATAGTATTTTACATAAGGATGTGAGCCATCATTGAAAAAGGTTTGCGTGGTTTTGGCGGGAAGCAGATAAAGCTGGCCCTGAACCGGATTTATTTCCATACCATTGACTATGATTGTACCTGTTCCTTCCAGAATCAGCCCGATGCTGCTGAAGGGAGGAACCGTGTTATAACCTTTCCAGTCTTTATCACATTTGAGCAGATTTGCCCGTTCAAGACTGACGGACAGCTCACAAAACTGATTTTGAAGGATATAAGAGGTTTGATTCATGAGGGCCTCCTTGAAAATTCGCATTAAGCTGAGGGTATCGTCGGCGTATAGATGGCATGTTGCTATCTGTACATCGACGATATTATATCATGTTTAAAGTTGATTTTTCAATGAAGGAGGAATTCTTTTAAAATCATATATTTTCCTGTAAAAAGTGAATTCTTCGGAATTGCCGGGTGTATTACAATAGAGAAAATCGAAGAGTCATAATATGGGGAAAAGGGATAAAGGAGAGTAAAAATGACAAACAGAGAACGATTTATCAAAACATTAAAGTGTGAGCCGATCGGCGGACAGGTACCTACCTTTGAACTGGTATTTTTCCTGACAATGGAGGCCTTTGGCAAAGTGCATCCGTCTCAGCGTTATTACAGTCAGTGGAATCAGATGAGTTATGCCGAGAAAAGCCTTCACATGAATGAAATGGCACAGCTGTATATTGATACAGCTAAAAAGTATGGACACAGTGCCATCTTCGTGCATCCCAATCCGGGCGATCTGGAACATATCCAGTGGCTTCTGGAGCTGATTCGGGAGAAGAGTGGGAATGAGTATTTCATCATGATGCATGGGGATCCCACCTGGGGAATACCGGACGGACAGACGATGATGGATTTTTCCATCCAGATGTATGAAGAACCGGAAAAACTCAATGAGGAATCCGCAAAGCGCGTGGAAAACGCGCTGGAAACTGCCAGAAAGCTGGACGAGAGAGGACATCTGCTGGACGGATTCGCCCTCTGTTCCGACTATTGCTTTAATGTAAATCCTTTTTTCAGTGAGGATGCCTTTGATGAACTGATTGTGCCGTACTTAAAAGAAGTGATTGCAGAATATCGTAAAATGGGATATTACTCCATCAAACATACCGACGGAAATATCATGCCGATCTTAAAGCAGATGGCGGACTGCAAACCGGATGCGATCCATTCCCTGGATCCGCAGGGCGGTGTTTCCCTTCCGGAAGTTCGCAAAATTGTGGGACCGGATATCGCGCTGGCAGGCAATGTAAACTGTGGACTTTTACAGACCGGAACTGACGAGGAATGCAGGACGGATGTGCTTCGTTCTCTGCGGGAAGGAATGGAAAATGGCAGAGGCTATATTTTCTGTACTTCCAACTGTGCATATACGGGACTGCAATTAAATCGTTACGAAATGATGATAGAAATCTGGAAAGAATACGGCAACTATGACCGGATGAAGTTCTGAAGAAAAATCTTGAAAAGTATACCGCGCATGGTCTGAATGAAAAGGATAAAGAAGGAGAAGGGATATGGGTATTTTATTGGAAATTTCTGAAAACTTACAGAGAGGAAAAGCAAAAAACGTAAAGGAGCTCGTGCAGCAGGCGGTTGATGAGCAGATTCCGGCAGAGGAAATTCTGGAAAAGGGGCTGCTTGCCGGTATGAACATCGTGGGAGAGAAATTCAAGAACAACCAGGTGTTTGTGCCGGAAGTGCTGATGGCTGCAAGAGCGATGAATGTGGGAGCCGCTTTATTAAAGCCTCTGCTCGCCCAGGGCGATAATGTTTCCAAAGGAAAGGTGTGCATCGGCACCGTAAAGGGAGATCTGCATGACATCGGAAAGAATCTGGTGAAGATGATGATGGAAGGAAAAGGTCTGGAAGTTATCGATCTGGGCACCGATGTGCCTGCACAAACCTATGTGGAAACAGCGATCAAGGAAAACTGCCAGATCATCTGCTGCTCCGCCCTTTTGACAACCACCATGCCCGTCATGGGAGAAGTGGTAAGGGCAGCCGAAAAAGCCGGCATTCGCGATCAGGTGAAAATCATGGTGGGCGGTGCGCCTGTTACGGAAAGCTTCTGTCAGCAGATCGGCGCAGATGTGTACACTTCCGATGCGGCAAGCGCTGCAGATGCAGCTGTGGAGCTCTGTAAAGCAGCCTGCTGAGCGTAGCTTGAGTGACGCTTTAGAATGGAGGACACGATTCGCAGAAAGACCCTGGATATCATGGAAGCATGCTGCAGGCATCCCAATTTCGTGATTTCTTCGGGCTGCGATATTCCGCCCATGTCGAAGTGGGAAAACATCGATGGTTCTTTGCTACAGTGGATGAATTTTATGCGAATTGAACGCCAAAGGGCATCTTCGAAAATCATATATTTGTATGGAAAAAGTCCATTCACTCAGAAGAGAGTAAATTTATAGTGGAAGTACAAACGGCTGAGAAAGGAGTTCTTATGGGGACAAAGATTAAAAACGTGTACATTGTACACCATTCTCATACGGATATCGGTTATACAGATCTGCAGGAGCAGGTCATTTACAATCAGGTCAATAATATCCGCAAGACCATTTCCATGATCAAAAAGGGCTATGAAGAAAATAGTTCGGTAAAGGATTTTAAATGGAACTGTGAAACCTATTACTGCGTAGAGCAGTTTCTGAAAGAGGCAGCACCTGAAGAAAAAACGGATTTTTTCGACCTGGTGAAAAAAGGAAATATCGGTATCTCCGCAAATTATCTGAATTTCAACGATTTGGTGGACTGTGAAATGGTGGATGAAAAAGCGGCTGAAATGCAGAAGCTTTTTACACAGCAGGGCTGTCCGGTAAAAACTGCCATGAACGCGGATGTGAACGGAATCTCTCTGGGCATGAGGGACGCACTGATCAAAAATGGAATCCGGTTCTTTTTCATGAATATTCACACCCATCACGGCATGTATCCGCTGTATCAGAATCAGAAGCCTTTTTTCTGGGAGAATGAAAATGGAGAGAAGCTTCTGGTATGGAGCGGTGAGCACTACAACCTGGGCAATGCGCTGGGACTGGTGTATTCCAAAAATGTGAGCGTAACAGCGGATGTGGAAATACCGGAAGTGTCAGTGGAACTTTTATATAAAAACCTGAGTGAGAGCATTAAAGAGTACGAGGAAAGCGGCTATCAATACGACTTTTATGTCACCAGCGTGAGCGGCGTTTTTTCGGACAATGCGCCCGCCAATCCGGCGATTCTGGCGATGGTCAATGCATTTAACAAAAAACATGGAGACGAAGTGAAGCTTCAGATGGTAACGCTTGAAGAGCTGTATGAGCGGATCAGCGAACAGGCGGCAGACGCGCCGGTATACCGCGGCACGATGAATGACTGGTGGGGAAACGGCGTCGGCTCCACTCCCTATGCGGTGAAGCATTACAAGGAGGCGCTTCGCCTTTCCCATATGGCCGACAGGCTGGAGAAAAAGAGCGGCGCGCACAATGAAAAGCTGGCAGAAACAGCCAGGGACAACGCGCTTTTATACGCAGAGCATACCTGGGGACATTCCGCAACCATTGGAAAGCCCTATGAAACGATGGTGACGAATCTGGATATGCGCAAAAATGCCTATGCCTCCAAAGCCCATGAAGCGGGTGCAATGCGAAAAATTGAACAGTTTCACAGGCTTGGCGACATCCTGCGTTATTACAATCTGAAAGGGAAGGTGAAGGCAGTTTCCGTAAGCCACAAAAAGAGTTTGTTCCCGGTGGAATTCTATGTGGAAACCATCAGTCTTCCCGCGATAAAGGTGACGGATTTAAAGACCGGCGAGGTGATGAAAACACAGCTTTCCGCTCATCCCAGAGGCGTTCTGGTGAGCTTTGTGGCAGAATTTGAACCCATGGAAGAAAAGCTGTTTTCCTATGAAGAGCAGCCAGCGGAGGAACCAAAGCTGTATTCCCGTACGGCCTGGGTGGGCGCAGAGCGGGTTCGCGATATCGTAAATGATTATGATAAAGAATCCTATAAGCTGCCCCACAGTCTGGAAAATGACTGGTTCCGGATTCGTTATGAGATCGGGGAAGGAATCACCTCTTTTTATAATAAGAAGAGCGGTACGGAAATGTTAAAGGGCGGCCCGGAAAGCTTTTTCACCCCGATCTATGAGCGGACAAAACTTCGCAAGGGCGTTTACTCGGAGCGCAGCGCGCTGGGACGCAATATCCGGGGCTTGCATGCGAAGCAGTATCAGGGAGATTTAAAGGATGTGAAGATTGTGGATCACGGTCCGGTATTCGACAGGGCCGAGCTGATTTTTGATCTGGAAGGCACCTATCACAGCAGTGTGATCATCAAAATGTATAAGCAGCTGCCCAGAATCGATTTCACCTATCAGATTGCGAAGACTTTGAGTGAAGACATCGAGAGCGTATATCTTCCCCTATCTTTATATCTGCCCGGCAGCAGCCTTTACATCAATAACGGAGGCGTCGGGATGCGGCCCGGCATTGACCAGCTGCCCGGCAGCAATATGGAATACTACATCGCAGATCAGGGCGTCCTCTATCAGGGCGAAAAAGAGAGCATTCTGATCAATACTTTGGATACACCGCTGATTTACATGGGAGAGATGAAACATCACGAAATTGTGCTTTGCGATAACAGAGAGGAAAACAATCATCGTCCGGTATACAGCTGGATCATGAACAATACCTGGGAAACCAACTTCAAGATGGATCTTTCCGGATTTGGGGAATTCGTATATTCTCTGGAGCTTGCAGAGGGCGGCAGCGCTTCAGAAAATCTGGAGCGGCTGAAAGAAAACGACCTGGGAATCGCAGCATTTATTGTGGAATAGTTATTATCAGCGGCGGATACCGCATCCATCCCGAGTGGGAATATTACGGAAATGGTATTTACAGAACCCGGGTGCCAAAAGGGATGGATTTTGACCCGTTTTATCGCGGACGCCCGGCCCCAAAAACGGCCGATTATCCGTCAAAATGCAGGGTGGAGGGAAATCCTCTATATAGAAACGGAAGAGTGGAAAAACAGAGCGCCGCAGTCAGCCTTTCCGTCTGCGAAGAGATAATCTATGAATGACGGCTGAGGAACTGAGCCCTCAGCCAATTGAAATAACTACAAATCAGGGAAGGAATAGTCCAAACAAAGGAATGCGACGAAATAGTTCTAAGGGCATCACTAAACTATCTGCACTTAAAGTCGATAGGGCTATCAATAAGTGTTGCTGCCTGAAATTCGTGTTTGTGGTCATCAGCTTCTTCGGTGAAATCTTTAATGAAGTGTACATGCTTTCCATTGCCTACTTCAATGGCGCCGGAAGTTTTACCATAAAATTCGTGAAAGTGTTCATCGGAAAAGTCGGTGTGAAATTTCACTTCATGGTAGTGATCATCGCAGTCCCTTTTGTAGATCGCTTCTCCGGTAACTGTACAGAATCTATGATTATGACATTCGTCACACTCATTGAAAACTTTGGTACTGCCGGTTAATTCATGGACATGTTTCTGTTTTTGGTAATTCATCGCAGAACTCCTTTTTCTTTTAAATTATGACAAAAAGACAGATAGGTGATGGAAAATAACTTTCAGGAGGAAAAGACGAGCGTCAAAGAACTGATCGAGAAACTGGAAAAGATAGAAGATAAAGAACAGGATGTTATTGGTGGAGAATGGAATCTTGTAAGTGGAGTATATCAGTACTGAATTTTAACGGAGAGGGAGCAAATTACGCCTCCCCACCCGGTCCATCTTTACGGGGTACCTCGTCCGGAATGACATCTTTGGGAAGATCGACTTCCGGAATGTTTCCATCATCGTATTGATTGGCAGGCCGCTGGCCGCCGGGCGTTGTGTTGATTTTAGGCATAGCATGCACCTTCCTTTCCTGGATAGGGTGCGCAGAAAAATGAAAATGTATACAGGAGATATGGTGGTGAATCGGTTAACACACCTTAGAAGTAATGGTGAGAAAATCGTAATTTTGAGCTATAAATAAACACTATAAAATCATAATATAAAGTGCCGGAATCCTTTGATTTTATCGACAAAATCACTAATTTCCGGCACTTATAAAAAGTGGACTAGACGGGAGTCGAACCCGTGTCCAAAAGCCCATTCCCTGTCCTTCTACTATCATAGTCTGTTCTTTATGATCAGCCCGAAGCTGATCCGTTCCCGCCGATATCCGAAAGCAGACATCCTGATACCATTGGTAGCTTCATGATACGCCTGCAGGTGCAAAGCTTAGCCTGCATCGTTTCTCACATAGTCGATGCCCGGGTCTTAAGGTGTGAGTGCCCTAAGTCGGACAGCTGCCATTAGGCAGCGTATGCTAAATTATCTTCAGCGTTTATATTTAGGTTTGTGGTTTGACGCACCACCTGCGGATAGCTTCTCCAGCTGCAAGACCCCTGTCGAAACCTTGACTAGCCCTTGAATGTGCAGTAATTATAAGGCTTTTTCATATTCTTGTCAACGGATTTTTCGTTGACGATTTCTTCCATTTATTTTCTAATTTTTTTTATTTATAAAAAATAAATTGACAGTTTGCTTATATACTTTTATAATCCTATCTAACAGGTTGGTTTATCGGAAAGGAGAACGCGAAAATTGAAACTATTAAAACAGAGCCGGTATGCGATGCGCGCTTTGATTGATTTATCAGTGCACGCACAACACAGTTATGTCACATTGAACAGTATTGCGCTGCGGAATCATATTTCAGCACAATATCTGGAGCAGATTTTTGCCAAACTCAGAAAAGCGGGAATCGTAAAAGGGGTGAAGGGCCATCAGGGCGGATATGTGCTTGGAAAGTCGCCGGAAAGAATTACGGTTGCGATGATTTTAGAAACTGTGGAAGGCGACTATCGATATGAAAAGGAATTGGACGAGGATGGCGGCGAATGCGGAGCTTCCATCACGCTGCAAAAGATGTTGATAGAGCCGGTAAACGAAAAGCTGGAGCAGCTTCTAAACGGTATAACATTGGCTGATCTGCAGGAAGATTACCTGAAAAACGATGGCTATGAGCAGAGTATGTATTATATTTAGTATGGAAAGAGGAAAGTCGGAAAATGGAAATATCGGTGCAGGATATGGAAAAACTGGAGGAAGGCAGCTTTCAGATCATTGATACGCGAAATGAAGCTGAAATATCCTACGGTGAGATACCGGGAGCTTTGGTGCTTTCAGCAGAAAACATCAAGGACCATCCTCAGCTTATGCGGGATAAAAAACTGATTATCTGCTGCAGCAGGGGTGTGCAGAGTCGTGAAACAGCAGAGCAGCTTAGGGAAGAAGGGCTGGATGCGGTAAGTCTGAAGGGCGGATATGCAGCATGGTTATTATTTCAGCTGCAGAAAGATCTGGATAAAGATTTTGCCGGACAGGTGGAAAAGAGCATCACCAAAAAATTCCGAAAAGAGATATGGTGCAAATTCACAAAAGCCATTAATCAGTATGAGCTGATTAAAGAAGGAGACCGCATTGCAGTCTGTATTTCCGGCGGCAAAGATTCCATGCTGATGGCAAAATTATTTCAGGAATTAAGACGCCATTCGAAATTCCCGTTCGAGGTTAAATTTGTCGTGATGGATCCGGGATACAGCGCAGCAAACAGAAAAATAATTGAGGAAAATGCAAGAAAGCTGGGGATACCGATCACTGTATTTGAATCGGATATTTTTGAATCCGTATACCAGGTGGAAAAATCGCCGTGCTATCTCTGTGCAAGAATGCGCCGCGGATATCTGTACAGTTTTGCACAAAAAGCGGGATGCAACAAAATTGCGCTGGGACATCATTATGATGATGTGATTGAAACAATCCTTATGGGAATGTTGTATGGCGCGCAGGTTCAGACAATGATGCCCAAATTACACAGCACAAACTTTGAAGGAATGGAGCTTATCAGACCTCTGTATCTGATAAGAGAGGAGGATATCAAGGCCTGGCGCGATTATAATGATCTTCATTTTATTCAGTGTGCCTGCAAATTCACGGATACCTGTACGACCTGCAATAATGGAGAGAACAGATCAAAAAGGGTTGAAATAAAAGAGCTGATAAGAGATTTGAAAAAAACAAATCCCTGGGTGGAAGGAAATATTTTCAAAAGTGTGGAAAATGTAAATCTGGACACGGTAGTCGCATATAAGAAGGACGGCATCAGACATCATTTCCTGGACACGTATGATGAGTAACAGGCGGTTTAACTCTGCATGCTGAACTGTTACAAATATTTCATAAAAATTCAAAATACCTATTGACATAGTAGGATAATGGGAGTAATATACAACTATCGAATTTGAGGAAACAGTTTTACAGGGAAGGAGGCAAATACAATGACAATCAAAAACATCATCAGTGAAAGCAGAATCCTGTGTTGGCGTCGAATGTGTATTATCTCCCGGGCATATCCTATGGCCAGGTGCTTCGACTTACATTGTTTTGCACCTGTAACGCATACATGAAAGTGTGTGAAGCCATTTGCCCGGGAGCGATCAAAAGCCCCGGTTTTTTTATACTCAAATTCTACAATTAAATAAAAAATACAAATGAAGAAAAACACAAAGAAAAGAGGACAATATCATGAGCGAATATAAATTTGAAACCCTTCAGTTACACGTTGGACAGGAACAGCCGGATCCGGCAACCGATTCAAGAGCAGTGCCGATTTATCAGACAACTTCCTATGTATTCAAAAACTCTGCACATGCAGCAGCTCGTTTTGGACTTGCTGATGCAGGTAATATTTACGGACGTCTTACCAATTCCACACAGGATGTGCTGGAAAAGAGACTTGCGGCATTAGAGGGCGGTGTTGCAGCACTGGCATTGGCTTCCGGCGCAGCAGCTATTACATATACAATTGAAGCTCTTGCATCTGACGGCGGCCACATTGTAGCACAGAAGACAATCTACGGCGGCAGCTATAATCTGCTGGAGCATACACTTCCCCGCTATGGCATTACCACAACATTTGTAGATGCTCATAATCTGGAAGAAGTAGAAAATGCAATTCAGGACAACACCAGAGCTATTTACCTGGAGACACTGGGCAATCCCAACAGTGATATTCCGGATATTGATGCAATTGCAGAAATCGCTCACAAGCATGGACTTCCTCTGGTAATTGACAATACATTCGGAACTCCTTATCTGATTCGTCCCATTGAGCACGGAGCTGATATCGTAGTTCATTCCGCAACAAAGTTTATCGGCGGTCATGGAACAACATTGGGCGGCATTATTGTGGATTCCGGTAAGTTCGACTGGAAGGCAAGCGGAAAATATCCTGCAATTGCAGATGCAAATCCCAGTTATCATGGCGTATCCTTTGTAGATGCAGCTGGCCCTGCAGCTTTTGTAACTTATATCAGAGCAATTCTGCTGCGTGATACCGGTGCAACAATTTCTCCGTTCAATGCATTTTTACTTCCGCAGGGTGTGGAGACATTGTCCCTCAGACTGGATCGTCATGCTGAAAACACAAAGAAGGTTGTAGAATATCTTGTAAATCATCCTCAGGTAGAGCATGTAAATCATCCGTCTCTTCCTGAACATCCTGATCATGCGCTGTATGAGAAATATTTCCCGAACGGCGGCGCTTCTATCTTCACATTTGAAATTAAGGGCGGTCAGGAAGAAGCACATAAGTTTATCGATAACCTGAAAATCTTCTCTCTGCTGGCAAACGTTGCAGACGTAAAGAGTCTGGTTATCCATCCTGCAACAACAACACATTCTCAGCTTACCGCTGAAGAGCTTGCAGATCAGGGAATTAAGCCCAATACAATTCGTCTTTCCATCGGAACAGAGCACATTGATGATATCATCGCTGATCTGGAAGCAGGATTTGCAGCTGTTAAATAAAGAAAATAATATAACTGGCATGAGATGCGGGGAAGTCTATTCCCCGCATTTTGTTATAGTAAAAGCAGGGAATCGTAAGTGCTGCCGGTTTCCGGTGATGTGAGCGTAAAGAAGTTGCTAAATGCGGAATGAGTACTTTACAAAATGGTTTCCAAGATTTATAATGTAGTAATAAAAACTACATTATATGATGACCGAAAATCATAAGGAGCTATTATGAACAATTATATCCTCAGCTGCTGTTCCACAGCGGATTTGTCAAAAGAGCATTTTATCAGCAGAGACATTAAATACATATGCTTTCATTATGAACTGGATGGGGTAGGGCACAGCGATGATCTGGGCGAGACCATGTCCTTTGACGATTTTTACAGTGCGATGGTCAATGGTGCGGAGACGAAAACTTCTCAGATCAATGCAGCTGAGTACGAAGCATATTTTGACGGATTTTTAAAGGAAGGAAAGGATATTCTGCATGTATGCTTATCCTCCGGCATTTCAGGAACCGTCAATTCGGCAATCATTGCCAGAGATATTTTGCAGGAGCGTTATCCGGAGAGAAAGATTTATATTGTGGATTCCCTGGGCGCATCTTCAGGCTTTGGACTTTTGATGGATAAGCTGGCAGACCTGCGGGATGCAGGAAAGAGCATTGACGAGCTGAATATCTGGGTCAATGAGAATAAACTGAAAGTTCAGTCCTGGTTTTTTACAACGGATCTGACCTTTTTCGTAAAGGGAGGCAGAGTGACAAAAACAGCAGGATTTATGGGAAATATTCTGAATATCTGTCCTCTTTTGAATGTTGACAGGGCCGGAAAACTGGTTCCTCGCTATAAGATCAGAACCAAGAAAAAGGTTATAGAGGCAATTGTAAATCAGATGGAACAGCATGCGCAGTATGGTCTGGATTACAGCGGTAAATGTTATATTTCCCAGTCAGCTTGCATGAAGGATGCAAAGGCAGTTGCGAAGCTGGTGGAAAGCCGTTTCCCGAAGCTTAACGGCAAAGTGGAAATCAATCATATCGGCACCACCATCGGAAGTCATACCGGCCCCGGAACAGTGGCTCTCTTTTTCTGGGGAGATGAACGGGAATAACAGGAAAATAAAGTGATGTCTGCAAAGGCGAACAAGCAAAAGGGAGGTTTGAAACCTCTCTTTTTTGTATCAGGAAAGTCTTTCATGCATTGTGAAGTATTAAAAGGAATGCTATATTATTTCTATCCCCTTACGGTTCGGAGCGTGTGCCCTTCTGTACACGGGGACGGTGTGCAGCAATGGGTTGATATGGAACCTGGGGAGGAATTTGATTGGTTTTGCAGGTGTTGAACGGCTTTTTTATTTTGCTTCTGATTCTGATCGGCCGGATCGATTATAAATATAGAAAGATTCCGAATGGGCTCATCATTTTGCTTTGGGGCATCGGGATCCTGGCGGGAATTGTTTCCCGGGAACCCGACTGGATCTTGCGCCTGGCGGGCATGTTTGCGGTAAGCCTGCCGCTGTTTTTAATCGTTTTAGCGTTTCCTGGTTCCATTGGCGGCGGTGACATTAAGCTCATGGCGGCCGGAGGAATGTTTTTGGGGATGAAACTTATCTTTCTTTCTTTTATTCTGGCATTGGCAGGCTGTGGTATGTGGTGTGCGGCCGGGCTGGCTTCTGGACGATTAAGGCGAAAGGAGAAATTCGCTCTCGGCCCCTTTTTGTGCGCCGGAATGGCTGCGTGTGTCTTTTGGGGAGAAAAACTGTGGAAGTGGTTTGCAGCGCTGCTGTAATCCTTTTCTTCCGCACTGGCGTATGGCTAAGATACATATAATCTGTGGAATTTGTGTGAAAGGGCTTTACAAAACAGCATAATCATTGATAGAATATCGTTTGGACTGCGCGCAGAGCCGCGGGAGGCGGAGAAGTTGCACAGTGGGGTTTATTTTATGAGGAAATGGAAAGTGTATAAGCAATGAGAAGAAGAAATGTCAGAAAGAAGAGAATGATGATCGGTGTGGCGGCGGCAGTTGTGGTGGCAGCAGCCGGAAGCACGTTGATTTACTGGAATCTTCCTCAGACGAAGGTTGAGAGGAAGCTGGATAAAGCGGCAGAATACATGGAAGCCATGGATTATGTACAGGCGCAGACAGCCTATGAAGAAGCGCTGGAAATTGATCAGACAAGCATCCGTGCCTATCGTGGGCTGGCGGATGACTATATTGCGCAGAATAACCAGGCCCAGGCGGAAGAGACGCTGAAACAGGGCTATGAAGTGACCGGATCGGAAATTCTTTTGCAGAATTACTGTGCAACGATATTAAATGGGGTAGTGGAAGAGATTAATGCAGCTGCGGCGGATATTTCCACCATTGGCCGTTGTCTGGACGTGCTGGAGCAGATGCCGGAAAATACGGATGCGCTTTCTTTGCTGAAAAGCTGTGGGGATTTGATTTTAGTGCAGCAGGAGAAAAGCACTGTGCTGCTGGATGGTCTGGATGGCACCGGAAGCTTTGATGCCTATGAGGAAATCATGAATCGTCTGTTTGCGCTGGCTGAGAGCAGTGAGACGGATTATTCTGCAATCATTGAAAAATATGCGGTGATGAATGCTGACGAAATTTATCTGAGTCTGGCTCATGCGGATGCCTATCGGGAGATTTTAACGAAAGCGGGTGCCTGTGGAGTCGCAGCAGCTGATGAACTTTTGGCCTGTCTGGATAAGCAGGCACAAATGAGCGCTTATTTTGCTCCCATGTTTGCAGATTTTGAGGCAGAAAATTATGAGGCGGCGAAATCGTTTATTATCACAGAAGAATACGAAGCTATCCGTGATGCATTTATTAATGAAACAATGGAATACTGGTATGGAAATACATATATTCCCGTAACAAAAGAGGCAATTGTTTTTTTACAGACGGAAAACGGATGGATGTTCTCTTTCGTGGAAGATGATACCGTTGCACCGCCTACGGGAACCATTCGTGTTCTGGGACAGAAAATGAGAGATCTTGGCGTGCAGAGGAGCGCAATTGAGTATGTTCCTGCTTATGATCCGGAACAGTATTATCCGCATACAGAATATGAAATCGTATATTGGAATACAATGGTAAGTGGAATAGCAACTGATAATACCAATGTGGTTTCCCGCATGAATTACCGTTTTGCCGAAAAAATTTATAAAACAAACGGTATGGAAGCGAATATGATTTATGACTGGGGTGGATCCAATGAAAAGAGACAGAAAGAGTAAACCGAATATGTTGACCGGGGCACCGGGAAAAACGCTGTTTTTCTTTGCTATGCCCATGATTTTGGGAAATCTGTTTCAGCAGTTTTATAATATGGCGGATTCGGTCATTGTAGGCCGTTTTGTGGGAGAGGATGCGCTTGCGGCTGTAGGCGCATCCTATGCTTTGACAACAGTATTTGTGATGCTTGCCATCGGCGGCGGTACAGGATCCAGCGTGGTCACATCTCAGTATCTGGGAGCCGGAAAGTATCGGGAAATGAGAACCTCCGTTTTTACGGCGTTGATCTCTTTTTTGGGCGTGAGCATTGTACTGGCCGCTTTGGGACTGGGGTTTTCGGAAACCATTCTCAGAGCTTTAAAGACGCCTGATAATATTCTTGATGCAGCAGGGATATATTTGAAAATTTATTTTGCCGGCTTACCGTTTTTGTTCATGTACAACGTGTTGGCAGCCATGTTCAACGCCATGGGTGATTCCAGAACACCGCTGTATCTTCTGATTTTTTCTTCCATATTGAATGTGGTGTTGGATATTGTATTTGTGACGCAGTTTTCCATGGGAGTGGCAGGTGTTGCGATTGCGACTGTGATGGCGCAGGGAATTTCGGCTGTTATTTCCTTTACTCTGCTGCTGCAGAAATTAAAAACCTATGGTGACGGCGAATGCCAAACCAATGTTTATTTCGATTTACAGATGCTTCAGAAAATGATCAGGGTGGCAATTCCCACCATGTTACAGCAGTCCATTGTTTCTGTAGGTATGCTGCTGGTGCAGTCTGTCGTGAACGGTTTTGGTTCTTCCGTGCTGGCCGGCTATACGGCGGGGACGCGGATTGAATCCATCTGCATCGTACCCATGATCGCCATGGGAAATGCGGTATCCACCTTTACCGCTCAGAACATGGGCGGCGAAAAGACAGATCGGGTAAAAAGGGGATATCATGCTGCCTATGGGATTATTGCATGCTTTGCGGTGCTGATCTGTGTGGTTTTGCTCACGTTTAAGAATCAGATCATCGGCGTATTCATGGATGAAAATGCAAATCAGATCGCGTTTGAGACCGGTGTTTCCTATCTTTCCTTTATCGCCTTTTTCTTTATCTTTATTGGCATGAAGGCGATTACGGACGGCGTTTTGCGGGGCAGCGGCGATGTGGTAGTATTTACGGCAGCCAACTTGATCAATCTGACCATACGTGTTGTTTTTGCAAATCTGTGCGCACCTGTATTCGGCGTGGCGGCAGTATGGTATGCGGTGCCGCTTGGATGGACTGCAAACTGGGGAATTTCTTTTGTCAGGTACCTGTCCGGTAAATGGAAAGAGAAAAAGCTGATTCAATAAAACGCCGCCGGTAAAGCAGAATGCCGTCTGCAGACGGACCGACCGTGCGGCTGGAGGAAATTATGGCAAAAAAATGTATTATCATAGGAGCCGGAGATCTGACAGTGTCAGAAATTTTGGTGTCAGAAGAAGATTATGTGATTGCCGCTGACGGCGGTTATTCCTACTGTAAGCTTTTGGGAATCGAGCCGGATCTGATTCTGGGGGATTTTGACTCTGTGTTGGAAGAGGATGCAAAGGAGCTTGCTCAAATTTATGAAAAAGATCCGGAGAAAGTGATTGTGCTGCCGGTGGAAAAAGATGAGACGGATATGCTGGCGGCCATTCATGCAGGGCTGGAAGAAGGCTGCAGGGAATTTCATCTCTACGCCTGCCAGGGCGGCAGGCTGGAGCACACGATTGCGAACATTCAGTGCCTGAATTACTTAAAAGAATGCGGTGCTGTGGGCTATATGATGGATGGAACCGGGATGATTTTAGTGGCAAAAAATGAAACGGTTTCTTTCCAGCCCGGTCTGGAAGGCATGCTTTCTTTGTTTTCTTTGGGAGAGAGGGCAGAGGGTGTGACCATTCAGAACATGAAATACGAGCTGCAGGATGCGGTGATCACCAACAGTTTTCCCATTGGTATTTCCAATGAATTTATCCAAGAGAAGGCTTCGATTACGGTGAAAAACGGAACGCTTGTGATAATTGTGACCTGGGGCTGATAAGGAAAATAAAAAGAAGAGGCAGTGGCTGAAGGGTTTTGATATCCCACAGGCACTGCCTTTTCAATAATTATCTGAAACAACGTGGCAAAACAATAAAAAAGCTCGTTTATGTAAAATTTTTATCGATATTGATGACAGTAAAATAACTGGGATTCAGTTTTTTGATCCTGCTGTCAATAAAGGAGCGAATCTGACTGTCGCTCATTTTAAAGCGAAAAGGCACCAGCACATCAAAAATGATATTGGTGTGGGTGGGGCCTTTTACCACACGAAAATCATGCAGCCCCAGATTGGGGGATATTTCCCCGACAATAGCGACAACCATTTCCCTAAGTTCATTGACCTGCTCATCATCCGTCACAATGGGATCCATGTGAATGACCGCATCACATTTCAGTTCATTTTGCAGCTGGCGCTCTGCATTGTCAATGGTATCATGCAGGGCCAAAATATCTCCGGAGGCGGAAACTTCAGCGTGCAGCGAGATCATGACTCTGCCCGGGCCATAGTTATGTACAATCAGATCGTGGATGCCCAGGATTTCTTCATGAGAAAGCACGATTTTTTCTATTTCATTGACAAACTCTTTTTCAGGAGGCTGGCCCAACAGAGGATTGATGGTATCTTTGGCTGCGTTGATGCCTGCAAAGCAGATGAAAAGACCTACAAGGATGCCGCACCATCCATCAATGTGAAATCCTGTGAAATGGTCCACAAGTGTGGCGATCAGCACCACTGTGGTAGCCATGGTATCGCTTAAAGAATCCGCGGCAGTGGCCATCATGGCGATACTGTCAATTTTTTGAGCGATGGATTTATTATACAGGTGCATATACAGCTTCACGAAAATGGAAGCGAGCAAAATAACGATCACAATCGGATTGTAGGTAAGCGTTTGAGGATGCAGAATTTTGTCCACAGAGTTTTTTAGCAGTTCAACGGCCATGAGCAAAATGATGCCGGATACGATAAGACCCGTCAGATATTCGATACGGCCATGTCCGAAGGGATGATGCGTGTCCGGTTCCTGGCCGCTCATTTTAAAACCGATCAGTGTGACGATGGAAGAACCGGCATCGGACAGATTATTGAATGCATCGGCTGTGATGGCGATGGAATTGCTTAAGATACCCGCCAGCGCCTTCCCTGCAAAGAGGAACAGATTAAAAAAAATACCCGCCATGCCACAGAGAATACCGTAGGACTGACGAACGAAAGGATTGTGCGTGTCCTCATGATTTTTGATAAACAGCCGCGACAGAAAAGTAATCATAGTAAAAGAATCGCCTCCAAAACAGATTGATTCCCATATTGAGCAGCTGCATTTTTCCTTTCAAAATTGCGTTCTGCCCATATGGTTTCTAATGATTGTAACATTTTTCCACAAAAAAGCAATAAAAAATTAAGGAACGTGTCTTAGCACTTGCATGGAGAATGGAAATTGTGTATAATTGTTACGGTTAAAAGCCGGGTTGGAGATTTTGAGCACAAACCGGCTTGTAGAGAGAAACAGATCATATTTGATTATAGTTTATGAGAACAGGAGAATGGATTATGAGCAAGAAACCCGTTGTTTTAATGATCCTTGACGGCTACGGCCTCAATGAAAAAGCAGATCATAATGCAGTGGCAGAAGCAAAGACTCCCGTAATGGACGAGCTGATGAGCACCTGCCCTTTTGTAAAAGGTAATGCCAGCGGTATGGCAGTTGGTCTTCCCGAAGGCCAGATGGGTAATTCTGAAGTAGGACATCTGAATATGGGCGCAGGCCGCATCGTATATCAGGAACTGACCAGAATCACCAAAGAGATTCAGGACGGAACCTTCTTTGAAAACCCTGCACTGCTGGATGCGGTGAACAACTGCAAGAAGAACAATTCCGCACTGCATATGTTCGGTCTGGTATCCGACGGCGGTGTGCACAGCCACAACACTCATATTTACGGCATTTTGGAACTGGCTAAGAGAAACGGTCTGGAGAAGGTTTATGCGCACTGCTTCCTGGACGGCCGTGACACACCTCCTGCATCCGGCAAGGGCTACGTAGAAGAGCTGGAAGCGAAGATGCAGGAAATCGGCGTTGGTAAAGTTGCTTCTGTTATGGGCCGTTACTACGCGATGGACAGAGATAACAACTACGACAGAGTAGAATATGCATACAATGCGCTGACAAAGGGCGAAGGCCTCACCGCGGAAAGCGGCCCTGCAGGCATTCAGGCATCCTATGACAGACAGGAGACAGATGAATTTGTAAAACCCACCGTTGTTGTGGAAAACGGCGCACCTGTTGCTACCATCAAGGACGGCGATTCCGTAATTTTCTTCAACTTCCGTCCTGACCGCGCAAGAGAGATCACCCGTGCATTCTGTGATGATGATTTTAAGGGATTTGAAAGAGAGAAGAGACTGGATCTGACCTATGTATGCTTCTCCGACTATGATCCCACCATCCCCAACAAGAAAGTGGCATTCCACAAGATTTCCGTGACCAATACCTTTGGGGAATGGCTGGCAGCAAACCACTTAAAGCAGGCTCGTATTGCGGAAACCGAGAAGTATGCTCATGTAACCTTCTTCTTCAACGGCGGCGTAGAAGAGCCCAACGAAGGGGAAGACCGTATCCTGGTGAACTCTCCCAAGGATGTTGCAACTTATGACTTAAAGCCTCAGATGAGCGCTTATGAAGTTTGCGATAAACTGGTGGGCGCGATCAAATCCGATAAATATGATGTGATCATCATCAACTTTGCAAACCCTGATATGGTAGGACATACCGGTGTGGAAGATGCAGCAATCAAGGCTGTGGAAGCCGTTGATGAATGTGTCGGCAAGGCAGTAGCAGCAGTGAAAGAAGTAGGCGGCGTGATGTTCATCTGCGCTGACCACGGTAATGCGGAACAGCTGGTGGACTACGAGACAGGCGCTCCTTTCACCGCACATACCACAAATCCTGTTCCCTTCATTCTGGTGAACTACGAAGACGGTTATGCACTGCGCGAAGGCGGTTGTCTGGCAGATATCGTTCCTACTCTGATCGAGATCATGGGAAAAGAACAGCCTGTTGAGATGACCGGAAAATCTCTGTTAATTAAGAAATAAGTCTGGTAATTGAAAAATTAAATTCTTTCATTAGCGAATGAAGTCTGTGAAGGAAAGAAATAAATGTGAAGAGGCGGTGCGCTCTGGCGCCTGCCCTATCATGTAAGCAAAGCGGTTCATGGTGCCTTATCGGCGCTGTGAGCCGCATTTTTTTATTCTGCAGGTAATACCTTTGTCGCACTAAGGGGCGAAATTCTATTCCTGGGCAGTATGAAAAGCAATGCTGTCAGAAGAAAGTAGTTGACAGCCGGCAGAAAATATTATAAATTAAGTGTATTAATACAAATAATACACTTAATACAAAAATATATTATATGATGCAATGAGGAAATTCAGCGGGATTTGGTTATGGACCTTTGGAGTAAAGAGGGGAACCGCCGCAGAAAGGAGCAAAAGTCATATGATCATTCTGGATTACCGGGATACACGGCCGTTATATGAGCAGATCGTGGACAAGTTCCAGACATTGATTTTAAAAGGGGTGCTGGAGCCAAACAGCAGAATGCCTTCTGTCAGAAGTCTGGCGGTGGATCTTTCCATTAACCCAAATACCATTCAGCGGGCTTACAGCGAGCTGGAACGTACCGGATTCATTTATTCGGTCAAGGGCAGAGGCAACTTCGTGGCCTATGATGACAGCCTGCGTCAGGTGCGCAGACAGGAGATCATGGAGAAGCTGGATGACCTGGTGAAAGAAGCGGAAGAGTTTGGAATCACTAAAGAGCAGCTGGCCGCAAGAGTTTTACAAAAGGAGGAAGAGCAGCATGATTGAATGTAGAGATCTGACAAAATCATTTCAAGGCATCAAAGCGGTAGATCGTGTCAGCGTGACGATAAAAGAAGGATCCGTATTCGGCCTGATCGGCACCAACGGTGCAGGCAAGAGCACGGTGCTTCGAATGATGGCAGGGGTGTTAAAGCCGGATGAGGGTATGGTGATTGTGGACAATATGCAGGTCTATGATAATATGCATGCCAAGGCCAGGCTGTTTTTTATAGCGGATGAGCCATACTTTTTCACCAACGCAGCACCAAGGGATATGGAAAAGTATTACAGCAGCGTATACAGAGGCTTTGATCGGGAGCAGTTTTATCTGTACCTGACCCGGTTCGGTCTGGATGGAAGGCGTAAGATCAACACATTTTCCAAGGGGATGAAAAAGCAGCTGGCCATCATCATCGGACTTTCTGCCAAAACGAAATATCTGTTTTGCGATGAAACCTTTGACGGTCTGGACCCGGTGATGCGTCAGGGTGTGAAGAGTATTTTTGCAAGAGAAATGGAAGAGCGGGATTTTACGCCCATCATTGCCTCTCATAATCTGCGGGAACTGGAGGATATCTGCGATCATGTGGGACTTTTGCATGAGGGCGGTGTGTTATTATCAAAAGATCTGGAAGAGATGAAATGCAACATTCAGAAGGTACAGTGCGTTTTTACAGATCCGGAAGAAGAAAAGCGCATTTTAAATCAGATGAATCTTGTAAAGAGTGACAGAAGAGGATCTCTGTTGACTTTGACAGTCAGAGGAACGCGGGAAGAGACCATCGCCGCTTTTGCGGCGGCCAACACCCTGTTTTATGAGGTGCTGCCCCTGTCCCTGGAAGAAATCTTTATCAGCGAAACGGAGGTGACTGGATATGACGTCAAAAATCTCATACTGGGTTAAGTGGAAAGAAAATGTGAAGCGCAGAAACTGGACATTTGTGCTGTGTTTCATCAGCCTGCTGTTTGCGATGCCCATTTCTGCCATGATTGCGCTGAATAATACGGCAAGTGTATTAAGCGATGCAGCGAATAAGCTGACACAGGAAGAGAACATAAGGTTGATGGAAGAAATGGCTTCCGGTCTGGCCTGGCAGGTTGGTTTTTCGAATTGGATGCCCTTCCTGGCAGGATTTCTGGCCATTCTTCTGGCAGTACAGGGATTTTCTTTTTTATACAGCAGAAGAAAAATGGATCTGTATATGAGTGTGCCCGTATCTTCTGCAAAACGTTTTGTACTGATCTGGATCAATGGAATTCTTGTTTTTGGTGCATCCTATCTGATATGTCTGATTCTGACATGGTTCGTGGGTATTGCCTTTCATGTAATGACGGCGACGATACTGGTTCAGTCCCTTCTGGCTTTTTTCGTGAACATGCTGGCCTTTGCTGCCATGTATCATGTAGCACTGGTGGCTGTGATGCTGTGCGGAAACGTGATGACGGCTTTGCTTGGATGCGGTGTGCTGCTGTTTTATGAGGCGGCGGTCAAATACCTGTTTGTCGGCTTAAAGAGCACTTTCTTTGAAAGTTTTTGCAATGCGGATGAGCAGCGCATGCTTCAAAGTGGATGGCTGAGTCCTTTCGTGGGACATCTGAATCTGTGTTCGGACATCTGGTATGAAAAAGGAAAGCTTGTGACGGATTTGAGCCTGGCCGACACCATGACAATGGAAGTTTGTATGCTTGGCTTTGTGGCTGTAGCCGGCGGTATTCTGGCCTATGTGCTGTTTCGGAAAAGAAAAACGGAAAGCTATACCCAGGCCATCGCTTTTGGGTGGTTAAAGCCCGTGCTGGAGTTTTTCCTGCTGGTTCCCTTTGCAATTGCGGCGGGCGTTATGACCGGCAGACTGGCTTCGGACATGGATACATTTTTATTCGCGGGTACTGTTGTGGCAGCATTAATCGGACATGCGATCATCCGGATGATTTATGAGAGAGATCTTCGGGCAATTTTGCAGAAGAAAGCACTGATGTTTGTGAGTATGGCGGTCTCGATTGCAGTCCTGTGCGTTTTCAAATTTGATCTCATCGGCTATGATTATTATCTGCCGGATGCAGAACAGATCGATACGGTTTCCGTGACTCTGGAGTCCGACTATAATCGATTCGGCAGATACCGGGTGCCTTTTGAAGCAGGACGCTACTCCGGTATTACAGACAGCCTGCTTGAAAATATGAACTCCGGGGATCCGGATACCATCGAAGCGGTGCTGACGATGGTGAGAACCTGGCAGGAATCCCTGGTAGTGAAGGAAGAATATGACGATCAGATTCCGGAAGATGTGCTCAAATCCACGGTTTATCGGGAAGATGCAAACGGCGACAGTCATTGGATGATCGTTCGCTATCAGCTCAAAAACGGCAGAGAAGTGTATCGCAGATTTTATGTCAATGGAACAATGACTGCCAACGAACTGGATACAATCATGACGGATGAAGCTTATCAGAAAAACCGTTATCAGATTTATCTCAAGGAATTTGAGGATGCGCTTGACCGGATGCGGATTCAGTATTATGACGGAAAACAGAATCAGTTCTATACACTGGATAAAAAGCAGCTTCTGGAGACTTATAAGGCAGATTTTGCAGGGTATGACTATTCCGCGATTGTAAACGATCTGCCCTGCGGCCTGCTGCGGTTTTCACTTCCCATGGACAGTGGCAGCTATCAGTGGAGCTATCCCGTTTATCAAAATTATGAAAACACGATTGACCTTTTGAGTCAAAATGATATTGCCGTGAACTCTTATGAAGAATTTTTATCGGCGGAAGATGTGAAAGACATCACGGTGACATATTATCATTATGATGATAACCGGTCTGAGGATTCGCTTTTTGAAAAAGGGGAAATCGAAGAACAGAGAATATCGGTATCTTTTGAAAAGCCGGATGAAATCAGACAATTGCTCGCAGCAATCTATCCGGAAGAGCTGCGGGATGTGGCCGGAGAGGAGTATCATGATGTGAGGAGGGATGAACGGTTTGATGTGATTCTTACGATGAGTTCTTCTGCCAATAAAAAACGTTACATGGTCTATGGAGTATTTTTCCTGGAAAATAAAACACCGGATTTTGTTTCGGAAAAAATCAAAGAGGCTGCGGTGAGATAGAAAATCCAATGTTTTTGGATAAAGATAGCATCGGCACATTGACATCTGTGCACCGACGCTGAGAAATGAGAAACACGCATGTATATAATAGGAAATATCCGGATATATTAATGACAACGGAGGCGGTCAGGCTTTGTGCCGGACCGCCTTTTTGAAACTATTTTTAATATCAGGAAAGCGGGGAAAGCTGTTATGAACGTATCCTTACCGATTAAAGAAGTGCATGCGAGAGAAATTCTGGATTCCAGAGGAAATCCTACGCTGGAGGCAGAGGTTATTGTGGAAAATTCTGTCACGCATGAGCTGGTCTGCGGGCGCGCCAGTGTGCCGTCAGGGGCGTCCACCGGTCAGTTTGAAGCGGTGGAGCTCAGAGATGGAGAAGTGCGTTATTTTGGGCTGGGCGTGCGAAAAGCTGTGAAAAACGTGAACACAAAGCTGCGGGAAGCGCTGCTTTTACAGGATGCTTGCTGTCAGCGTAAAATTGATGAGATTATTCTGGGTTGTGACGGCACACAGAATAAGGAGCATCTGGGGGCCAACGCCTGCCTAGGCGTGTCCATGGCAGCTGCAAGGGCGGCGGCAGAAGCCCTGCATCTGCCGCTGTATCAGTACCTGGGCGGCATTCACACCGTGGAGCTGCCGATTCCCATGATGAATATTTTAAACGGAGGCAAGCATGCGGATAATACGGTGGATTTGCAGGAGTTTATGATCGCTCCGATAAGAGCGGAGAGCTTCGCAGAGGGCCTTCGGATCTGTGCGGAAATCTACCATAATTTAAAAGGGATCTGCAAAGAAAAGGGCCTGTCCACAGGCGTGGGAGATGAGGGCGGCTTTGCCCCCGACCTGCCGGATGCCAAAGCGGTGCTTGCTCTGATTGTGGAAGCGGTAAAAAAGAGCGGCTATGTGCCCGGAGAGGATATCAAAATTGCCATCGATGCGGCTGCCAGCGAGCTGTATGACAAAAAGGCCGGCTGCTATTATTTCCCGGGGGAAAGCAAAATGAAGGGACAGCAGATTTTCCGAAATACCGATGACATGATTTCCTATTATGAAGAACTGGTAAATGAGTTTCCACTGTTTTCACTGGAAGACGGTCTGGATGAAGAGGACTGGGATGGATGGCAGAAGCTGACTGCCCGCCTGGGAGACAGGCTGCAGCTGGTGGGAGACGATCTGTTTGTCACCAATGTAAAAAGACTGTCAGCAGGAATCAAGCTGCATGCAGGAAATGCCATTTTAGTAAAGGTCAATCAGATCGGCACCCTGACAGAAGCCTTTGCCGCAATCCGGCTGGCGAAGGAAAACGGATTTAAAACTGTTATTTCTCATCGAAGCGGAGAAACGGAGGATGCCATCATTGCGGATATTGCGGTAGCGGTCAATGCGGGCCAGATCAAAACAGGTGCCCCCTGCCGAATGGATCGTGTAGCCAAATATAACAGGCTGCTGCGCATCGAGGAAGCGCTTGGATATATTTCCGACAGCCCGGAAATTTTCCAAAAGGAAAATGCAGGGAGCGGAAATATGAAGAAAAGGGAATTGTAGAAATTACAAAAATCATGTATACTGATAAAAAAGCGTAATGAAGTCGGTCTTTGGACAAAACATCCAAAGATCGACTTTGGCGTAGAATGACATAAAAAGAAGTCGGACTGCGCCGGCGCAAACTGACACGGAGGATATCAGAAGTGAAATTTTGTGACATGCCCTATGAACGGGTGGACTATGACAAGGCACTGAAGAATTTTGAAAATTTGACTAAAAAGGTCAAAGAAGCAGGAAGCGGGGAAGAACTCTGGAGCATACATCAGCAATATTATACGGTTTATAAAGACGTGATGGATGCCATGACCATTGCGCATATCCGGCATGATGTGGATACTGCGGACGAATTTTATAACGGCGAACAGCATTTTTATGATGAAATAAATCCAAAGCTGCAGAATTTGTTAAACGGTTATAAGCTGGCGCTGTATCATTCGCCCCATCGCCCATACCTGGAAGAGAAGATTGGAAAAGTGGCTTTCGCTACGATGGAAAATGAATTAAAGAGCATGGACGAAAGCATCATCGGTCTGATGCAGGAAGAAAATGCGCTTCGTACTTCCTATAATAATCTGATCGCATCCGCAAAGATTCCCTTTGATGGGCAGGTGCTGAATCTGTCTTTGATGCGTCCGTATCTGACAAATAATGACAGAGAAGTGCGCAGACAGGCCTGGAAGGCATACAGCGATTATTTCCTCACCATAGAAGATCAGCTGGATGAAATTTATGATAAGCTGGTGAAAAACCGTACGGCGCAGGCAAAAGCGATGGGGTACGACAACTTCATTCAGCTGGGCTATAACCGGATGAACCGAAACAGCTACGGCAAAGAACAGGTGGAGAACTTCCGCAGACAGGTCAAAGAGGTTTTCGTTCCCTTTGCCGAGAAAATGCATGACAGAAGAAGACAGCGCCTCGGCCTTGAGAAACTGTCCTATATTGATAATGACGTATACTTTTTAAACGGAAATCCGGCGCCGCTTGGCAGCCCGGAAGAAATTTTAAAGACCGGACAGAAGATGTACAGAGAGCTTTCTGCTGAGACAAAGGAATTTTTTGACTTCATGATGGAAAATCAGATGTTCGATGTATTTGGCAGAAAGACCAAGAAGCAGGGCGGGTATATGACCTATCTTTACAACTATGGTTCTCCCTTTGTATTTGCCAACTTCAACGGAACCTCCGGGGACGTGGACGTTATCACGCATGAGTGCGGACATGCTTTCCAGGGCTATGTTTCCGGCAAGGATCCAATTATCGAGCACAGTGACATCACCATGGAAACCGCTGAAATTCATTCCATGTCCATGGAGTTTTTCACGGATCCCTGGATGAAGGATTTCTTCGGGGACAGATACGAGGAATTTTTATCCATGCAGATTGAAGATGCGGTGCGCTTTGTTCCTTATGGCACTATGGTGGATGAATTCCAGCACATCATGTACGAAAATCCGGACATGACTCCTGCACAGAGAAAGCAGACCTGGAGAGATCTGGAGAAGGTCTACATGCCGCATCTGGATTACGAAGAGGATCCTTTCTTTGGCAAAGGCGGCTACTGGCAGAGACAGCAGCACATTTACAATCGTCCGTTCTACTATATTGATTATGTACTGGCGCAGACCTGTGCTTTCCAGTATAAGGTATGGATGGATGAAAATTATCAGCAGGCATGGGACAGCTATCTGCATCTGTGCAGACTTTCCGCCAGCAAATTCTATGGGGATATGCTCAGGGAAGTGGGACTGAAGGTTCCTTTTGAGGATGGATATTTTGAAGAACTGGTTGAAAAGCTGGTTGAAAAGCTGGATGAAAAAATGTCAGTTTGAAAAGCATGGCCGCGTTTTGCGGCCATGTTTTGTACACTTTTTTAGTGTCTCATTCTTTTTGGACCGAAATCGATATTTAAAAATTACAAAAATTGGATAAAATGTATAAATAAATGGTGAAAGTTGTAAATAAATAGGGTTATTTTGGCTGATAAATATTTATTGACGAAGGGAAACCTTTTGTGATAATATCGATGTGTTTAATTGAAGTTGGTGACTTTTTTGTGCAATCAAATTAACGCTTTACCGCTTCAAAGTACAAAGACGTACATATGTACGCAAAATTTTATAAGGAGGAAATATTATGAAAAAGAAAGTTTTAGCTCTTGTACTTTCTGCAGCTATGGCTATGAGCCTTGCAGCCTGCGGAAATTCTGCAGCTACAACTCCGGAGACAACTCCTGCTACAGAGGCTGCTTCTACCGAAGCTGCAACTGAAGAAGTTGCTACCGAGACAGCAACCGAAGAAGTTGCTGAGACACCTGTTGAAGGTGGTTCCCTCATTTATGGTTCTTCCACTGAATTATCCGGTGACTGGGGCCGTGAAATGTGGACAAACAACGCAGCAGATAAACTGGTGCGTGAACTGATGGATGACTATGGCACAGTAGTCAGCAACCAGGGTGGTGAATATGTTGTCAACCCTACCATCGTTAAGGAAATGGATTCCGTTGTAAACGAAGACGGTACCAAGACTTTCACCATCACTATCAATGAAGGTCTGGTTTACAACAATGGCGAAGCAATCACTGCAAAAGACTATGTTGTTCAGACTCTGTTTGGATGCACACAGACCGCTCAGGACTGGGGTGCAACTTATGCATCTTCCTACCTCAGCGTTGTTGGCGGTCAGGAATATAAGGATGGAACTGCAGCAGCAGTATCCGGTCTGCGTCTGATTGATGATTATACATTCTCTGTTCAGATTCTGGCAGACAAGATTCCTTATTACTATGATATCACCTATGCAGCAGCAACTCCCATGAACTTAAACTACTGGTTCGGTGAAGGCATCGATGTTGCAGATGACGGCGAAGGCTGCTATTTCGTTGGCGATATCAACACTGACGAAGTGAAGGCTAATGTAGAAGCTGCTCTTTGGGCAACCAGCGACCGCGTAACAGCAGGCCCTTACAACCTGGAAGAGTTCGATAAGTCCTCTCTGCAGGCTACTCTGGTTAGAAACCCCAACTATGCAGGTAACTTTGAAGGCCAGAAGCCTTACATTGAAAAGCTGATCATTGTTAAAGCTGAAACAGAAACCTGGAACGATGCTATGAAGACCGGCGCTATGGAATTCTATGATACCATCGCTGACGGTTCCGAAATCAATGCAGCACTTGACCTGGTTGATACCGGTGATTTTGATTATGTACAGTTTGACCGTGCCGGTTACGGTAAGCTGCAGTTCCAGTGCGACTTCGGTCCCACACAGTTTGAAAGCGTTCGTCACGCAGTAGCTTACCTGCTTGACAGAAACGAATTCGCAAATCAGTTCTGTCAGGGCTGGGGTTCCACAGTAGACGGCCCTTATGGAACAGGTCTGTGGCAGTACAAAGAAGCTGAAGAATGGCTTGCTGACAACTTAAATACCTATGCTTACAGCGTAGATTCAGCAGTGGAAGCTCTGGAAGCTGACGGCTGGACTCTGGATGCTGAAGGCAACGAATGGGCTGGCGAAGGTCTGCGTTACAAAGAAGTAACCGAAGAAGAAGCCGGCACATACGAAGGCAATGTTACTCTTGCTGACGGCAGAATTCTGATGCCCTTAAGCATTAACTGGGCTTCTTCTGAAGGCAACCCTGTATCTGACCTGTTATCCGTAATGCTGGCTGAGAGCGAAGAAGTAAAGAGCGTTGGTATGGAAATCATCAAGAGTGAGATGACCTTCTCCGAACTGCTCAACTATATGTATCGTGATGCAAGTCAGGGCGAACAGTATGGCGTTCCTACCTATGGTATGTACAACCTGGCAACAGGCTTCGTTCCCGCTTATGACTATGCTTACAACTGGACTTCCGATCCCGAACTGGTTGCTCAGGGTTACAATGTTAACTACCTGTTCAGCGAAGAACTGGATAATCTGTCCATGGATATGGTTTACGGCGTAGAATCCGGTGATACAGAAGGATACATGGAGATCTGGAAAGAGTACATCAAGCAGTGGAATGAAGAACTTCCTGAAGTTCCGCTGTACTCCAACATCTACATCTCCCTGATTCCTAAGAAGCTGCATGGCTATACACAGGATTCCTTCTGGGATTTCCAGAGTGCAATTCTGTATGCTTGGGTAGAAGAGTAAGAGAAACACTGTTTCCTGAAACTTCAAAGATGAAGAAGAACGGGGGCGGGCCTTGTGGTTCGTCCCCGTATTTATCAGACTCTATGACAAATATCAGGGAAATGAGAATTTTGCCTGAAATGGAGTTCTGGTATGCATTTCCTTAATATTTGTCATAGAATCCTATCAAAAAATATTTTACAGAAAGGAATGAGAAGATGGGAAAATATATCTTAAAGCGACTGGGGTATATGGTCATTGTTTTCGGTGTTGTTTCCCTGTTGATGTACTCGCTGTATAATCTGATTCCTACAGATCCGGCAAGAGCGCAGCTCGAACCTATGAAGTCAACCTTAAAGCCGGCAGAGTATGAGCAGATGTATCAGGAACTGCGTTCACAGATGGGACTGGATGCACCGCTTCTTGTGCGGTATGCACGCTGGATGGGAATTGTGAAGGATGTGGACGGAACCTATAGCGGCCTTTTGCAGGGTGAGTTCGGTTATTCTTCTTTCTTTAAAAAAGATGTGGTTCAGGTAATTGTGGAACCGATGAAGAATACGATATTCATCAATATCTTTTCCACCATACTGGCACTGGCCATTACCATACCTCTGGGCATTTACTGCGCGGTGCACAAAAAGAGTAAATTTGACAGTGCGGTGCAGGTGGTGACGATTCTGGGATATAGTATTCCTACCTATATTATTGCGCTGATTTTCATTTTCTTCTTCTGCGTGGTCTGGCAGATTTTCCCGATTATGGGTACCAAGACTGCGGGTATGGTTTATGAGAACGGCTGGCAGGAGTTTACCGATAAGCTGTATCATATCGCTCTGCCTGTTATTGTCATGACGTTTGGCTCTCTGGGCGGTATGACCCGATATGTGCGTGCGGCCATGATTGATTCTCTTGGCATGGATTATATCAGAACTGCAAGAGCAAAGGGCGTGAAAGAGCGTATTGTCATTTACTCTCATGCATGGAGAAATGCGCTGCTTCCTGTTATCACCAGCATTATCGGATGGTTCCTTTCCATCTTCAGCGGATCTGTTGTTATTGAGAACACCTTCTCCTTAAACGGTATGGGTAAGCTGTACTGGCAGGGTCTGAACAACTTCGACTTTGAGCTGGTGCTTGCCATCCAGATGTTCTATACGGTAGTATCCCTGATCGGTATGTTGATTATGGATTTAAGTTACGGCCTGGTTGATCCCAGAGTCAGAGTAGATAAATAAGGAGGAGTCGAAGTATGAGTAATGAAAATAAGAAAAAAGGCTTCTTCCTGACAAGATGGTTCAAACGCTGGTTTGGTCCCAGACAAGAAATGAGTGCGCTGGAAGAAGAACAGCTTCAGAGTCCCATCAGAACAATTATTAAGAATTTTACAGGGAAAAAGCTTTCCATGTTTGGCCTGATCGGCTTTTTGGCTGTATTTTTACTGGTGCTGATTGCACCCAACTATCTCGAAATGGATCTGGGGTATCAGGATTCCACTTTGAGCAACATTCCGCCTACTATGAACATGATGAAGGTACCCAGTGAGCTCAAAGGCAACGTGAAAAAGATTTCTCCCGGTACTACCTTTGCCATTGGCGTTGACAATGACGGCGAGGTTTACAGCTGGGGGTACACCAATGTTGCCGGCGGTGAAATGGCGCATATTCCCGAAGAAGTGCAGAATGCTCACATCGTGGATATTGCAGCAGGCTATGACCATGCGGTCGCACTGGATGACCAGGGGGAACTGTATGTGTGGGGCAACACCCGTCTGCAGCAGGATATGTTTTCTCCGGAAATGCGTCAGGCAATGATGAAGGGCGGAGATGCCTGGAATATTGTTCAGCTGGAAGCGAGCAATCAGTTTTCCGCAGTGGTAACGGCAGATGGCAACCTCTATCTGTGGGGAAACGGCAATATGGCTGACATCAAAGTGCGCAAGTCCTATCAGGGACGCATTAAGAAAGTGGCACTGACCGGTTTTGCTTATGTCGTACTGCTGGATGACGGCACAGTTGCCTATGCCGGTTATAAAGACAAAGATTCTGTTCTGGCAAAGCTTCCTGCAGCATTGGAAGGAAAGAAGGTTGTGGATATCGCGGCAACCAGCCAGAATGCTGCGGCTGTGACAGAAGACGGTCAGGTTGTAGTTTGGGGCAATACAACGAAGGGAGAGAAGGACGTTCCTGAACTTTCCTCCAAGCCCATTGATATTTACGGCGGCCGTTATCATTATACGGTATTGTGTGAAAACGGCGATGTATTTGCATGGGGTGACAATACCCATGGTCAGTCGGAAATTCCCGCTTCTGTAAACGCAGGCGGTGATATTGTAAACGTATATGCAGGATTTTTCCAGAACTATGCAATCACTTCCACAGGAGATATTAAGACCTGGGGCTTAAGAGGATATCTGTGCGGTACCGATGATCTGGGCCGTGATATTCTGACCCGTATTGTACACGGCGGTCTGGTAACCATGACGGTCGGCGCGCTTGCAGTGCTGATTTCCACTGTGATCGGTATTGTACTGGGTGGTCTGGCCGGTTACTTCGGCGGTGCAATCGATATGGTTGTCATGCGTATTGCGGAAGTTGTGGGCGGTCTGCCGTTTATTCCCTTTGCGATGATTCTGTCTGCGGTACTGGGATCCCGTGTGGACACCACACAGAGGATGTATATTATCATGGTGGTCCTGGGCGTATTGTCCTGGCCGAGCATCTGTCGTCTGGTAAGAGCACAGATTCTGGCAGAGAGAGAAAAAGAATTTGTTACGGCTGCAAAAGCGATGGGTGTAAAGGAAGGCGTAATCGTATTCAAACACATTCTGCCCAATGTCATCTCCATTTTGCTGGTAAGCATGACACTGGATTTTGCTACCTGTATGTTGACGGAATCCACACTGTCCTATCTGGGATTCGGTATTCCGCTGCCCACACCTACCTGGGGCAATATGCTGACCGGTGCGAATAACAGCATCATCATTCAGCAGTACTGGTGGAGATGGGTTTTCCCGGCAGCGATCTGCGGATTCTGTACCATTTGTATTAATCTGATCGGTGACGGTCTGCGTGATGCGATTGATCCTAAGTCTGCAGAAAGATAAGGAGGTAGTATTATGGCATTATTGGAAATAAATAACCTGCATACCTTCTTTAAGACGAAGAGAGGTATCGTAAAAGCGGTAAACGGCGCTTCCTACAGCGTAGAAGCCGGTAAAACACTGGGTATCGTTGGTGAATCCGGTTCCGGCAAAAGTGTATCCGCAATGAGCATCCTGCGTCTGATTGATGCCAATGGCTATATTGAAAGCGGCACAATCACCTTTGATGGCCAGGATGTGAGTAAGATTTCAAAAAATGATATGTACAAAATGCGCGGCAACGCGATTTCCGTTATTTTCCAGGAACCGATGACCAGCTTAAATCCGGTATTTACGATTGAGCGTCAGGTCAGTGAGCCTTTTATCATCCATCAGGGCATGAGCAAAAATGAAGCAGCAAAAGAAGCGGTGAAAATGCTGGAAGCGGTCAAGATTCCCAATCCCGAAGTGGTGGCAAAGCAGTATCCCCATCAGCTTTCAGGCGGTATGCGTCAGCGTGTCATGATCGCTATGGCGCTGGCCTGTCAGCCCAAGCTTCTGATTGCGGATGAGCCTACCACCGCGCTGGATGTTACCATTCAGGCACAGATTCTGCGTCTGATGAACGATCTGAAAAAAGACAGAAATACAGCGATTCTGTTCATCACGCATGACCTGGGTGTTATCAACCAGATGGCGGATGACGTGGCTGTTATGTATTGCGGTCAGGTAGTGGAGCTGGCTCCTGCAAGATATATTTTCGATAATAAGATGTCGAAATATATGCATCCTTATACAGAAGGACTCCTTCGCTCCATTCCCCGTCTCGACACGGACAGCAAGGAAAGACTGGACGCGATTCCCGGTGCGGTACCGCATCCTCTGGATCTTCCGAAAGGATGCAAGTTTGCACCCAGATGCAAATATGCAACTGATAAATGCAGAGCAGAAGAACCTCAGCTGGTACAGGTAGGAGAGAATCAGCAGATTCGCTGCTTCTATCCGGAAAAGGAGGGACGCCATGAATTATGATAATGCGAAAGTGCTCCTTCGGATCAGCAACTTGAAACAGTATTTTCCGCTGAAAAAGAAGGGCCTGTTTGTAAAGGCAAATGACGGAATCAGCCTGGATATCTATGAAGGAGAAGTATTTGGTCTGGTAGGTGAGTCAGGCTGTGGTAAATCCACGCTGGGCAGAAGCCTTCTGCAGCTGTATAAGCAGACAGACGGCCGTACCATGTATTACGGCAAGAACCTGCTGGATATGGCACCTGAATATGCTTTTGATACAATAAAGCATCTGGACGCCAAGAAAAAGCATATGCAGGAAACGGCTGCCAGGCTGGAAAAAGAAGAGGCTCATTATAACGGCCTTTCCGAAGAAGAAAAGATGCATCACAAAAATGCGCTGGATGCCTGCAGAAAAGAAGCGCATGATGCACTTCTGGACGTGGCAAATCTGGTAGGCGGTCTGATTGTTTCGGACAATCTTTCAGAAGTGAAAGCTGCTTTTCTGGCACTTTATGAAAGTGCAAAACAGCGTAAAAAGTGCAGAGATGAACTGGCAATCCTTAAGCTGGATCACGATGACATGCAAAATCGTGTGGACAAACAGTTAAAAGGAGCAAGCGCTGCTAAGCTTCAGAATATTGCAGGTAAGATCGAAAATAAAAAGAATGAGCTTGCAAAGATGGAAGCAGCGGTAGAAGAAAAGCAAAACGCGGTGGAAGAGCTGCGTAAGAAAAACCGCGGCCATGCGGATTTCGATAAATATGAAGCATACTATGATGAAGGAGTGGATCTGGCAAGACTGAAATATGACGAAATGCGTCTGCTGCGCAGTGACCTGCAGCTGATTTTCCAGGATCCTTATTCTTCCTTAAATCCCCGTATGTCTGTCGGACAGATCATTTCCGAGGGGATGAAAACACATCATCTGCTGGCGAAGAATGACTCCCGTACGCAGGATAAAGTGCTTTCCGTAATGGAAAGCTGCGGACTCGCGCCTTACTTCCTGCACCGCTATCCCCACCAGTTTTCCGGCGGTCAGAGACAGCGTATCGGCATCGCGAGAAGCCTTGCAGTAGAACCCAGGTTTGTAGTATGTGACGAAGCGGTATCCGCTCTGGACGTTTCCATCCAGTCTCAGATCATCAACCTGTTGTACGATCTGAGAGAAGAAAGAAACCTGACCTATATGTTCATCACACACGACCTGAGCGTGGTGAAATATATCAGTGACCGTATCGGTGTTATGTATCTGGGCAACATGGTTGAACTGGCTCATTCAGAAGATATCTTCAAGAAGCCGCTCCACCCTTATACCCAGGCTCTGATCACAGCGATTCCTACCACTGATCCCGATCAGGACAAAGAACTGCAGATTCTCGAAGGCGATATTCCAAGCCCCGTGAATCCGCCCAAGGGCTGTAAGTTCCATACCCGCTGCTGCTATTGCACCGAAGTTTGCCGTCATGCAGTGCCTGACTGGGTAGAGCTGGAACCCAACCACTTCGTAGCATGCCACCATCCGCTGATGGAAGAGGAAAAATAATTATGATGTTTCAAAAACGAGTGGACGACAGCTTTCAAAAGCTCCACGATGAGAAAGAGGAAAAAGACGGTCAGCTGACGGAAGAAGAAATCGAAGCTGAAAAGGAACGCCTGGACTGGAAGGATTATCTTGCCATGACGGTTTCTGCTATTGGCGTTCTTCTTCCCATCGCTCTCATTGTACTTCTTTTGATGGCTGTTGCAGGCTATTTGTTTTTAGTTCGCTGATCAAAGAGTTTAATCATAAGAAATAACCCGGCGCTGCCAGCCGGAACGAAAACAGTACAAAAAATCTCGCCATTTATGCAGTGGCGAGATTTTTTTATAATGCGAAATTCAATGTTATCCGGCCATAAAAAACGGAATTCTCAATCGAATATCCACACAAAAATCACACATTTGCATGCTATATTACAGAGAATAAAGAAGGTAGTGTCAAGTAAGTTATGAAAAACTGAGCCAAAAGAAAAAGGCTCATTCGAACCTTGAAAATTGCAGATATTGACACCGATAAGCTCTCCGAGGGCTTAGGGCGCTGCCCTAAGAACCTGCAAGGGACCAGTCCCT
>JAFUMV010000052.1 GCA_017482485.1 Lachnospiraceae bacterium | reverse complement strand
GTGCTGCGTCTGGACGAGCCCACCCACGATCTGGATATCACACCGCTGACGATTCTGGAAGACTATCTGGATCATTTTGACGGCATTGTGATCATCGTTTCCCATGACCGGTATTTTCTGGATCGCTGTGTGCAGCGGATTTTTGCTTTTGAAGAGGACGGCGTCCTGCGGCAGTATGAAGGCAGCTACAGTGATTATGCGCTCAGAAAGAGCGTGGAAGCGGCCATGGAAACAGGACTTTTGGATAAAAAATCACCCGGAACGACAGGCAAAAATGCCGGCGGCGCAGATCAGAAAGCGGGCCTGGCAGCAGAGAGTGAGACGGATAAGAAAAACGGCCGGAAAAAATCTCCCCGCAAGCTGAAATTTACCTACATGGAGCAGAAAGAATACGATACCATCGAAACGGATATTGCTGCGCTGGAAGAAAAAATTGAAACGCTGGAAGCTGATATTATCAAGGCGGCCACAGATTTTGTGAAGCTCAACAAGCTGACGAAGGAAAAAGAGGAAACTGAAAAGCAGCTGGAAGAGAAAATGGATCGCTGGATGTTTTTAGAGGACAAAGCAGCCCGGATTGAAGCGGGAGAGATGGAAGAAAACTGAACTCTGTAAAAAGAGAACGATTTAAACAAAAAGAGCAGACTTCGAGAGGAAGATAAAAGGAGAGAAAATGAAAAAACTGGAACGCAATGATCCCTGCTGGTGCGGCAGCGGAAAAAAATATAAGCAGTGCCACATGCGCCTGGATGAAAAAATCAAAACCTTTGAACTGGAAGGCCATATGGTGCCCGATCACAGCATGATCAAGACGAGGGAGCAGATCGAGGGCATCCGTGAAAGCGGAAAAATCAATGTGGCGGTGCTGGACTATGTGGCAGAACAGATCCATGCGGGCATGACCACCGAAGAGATTGACCGTCTGGTGGAAGAAAAGACCCGTGAATATGGAGCAATTCCTGCGCCCCTGGGATATGAAGGATACCCAAAGAGCGTCTGCACCTCCATCAACGACCAGGTCTGCCACGGCATTCCTTCTGAAGACGTGGTGCTTAAGGAAGGCGACATCGTGAATGTGGATGTTTCCACGATTTATAAAGGCTACTTTTCCGACTCTTCCCGTATGTTCATCATCGGCAGGACAACACCGGAAAAAGAACGCCTTGTACGCGTTGCAAAGGAATGCATGGAGGCCGGAATCGCGCAGGTAAAACCCTGGCAGTTTCTGGGGGATATGGCGGATGCGGTGAACAGCCACGCGAAAGCAAACGGCTACAGCATTGTGGTGGACATCGGCGGCCATGGCGTTGGACTGGAATTCCATGAGGATCCTTTTGTGAGCTATGTAGCGCCCAAAGGCACTGAAATGCTGATGGTCCCGGGTATGGTTTTTACCATTGAACCCATGGTAAATGCAGGAACGGAAGACGTCTACGTGGATGAAGCCGACGACTGGACTGTTTATACCGATGACGGACAGCCTTCAGCCCAGTGGGAAGTGACGATTGCGGTGACAGAAGATGGATATGAGCTTTTGGCGTGGTAAAATGGAACAGATGAGCTTAGTGGATAATATAAAGAAATATCGTCCTGTGAATGAACAGGAAGAACGCGATAAAGAGCTTATGCTTCAATTCATGATGCATAATTTCAATTATTTGGATCGGGAAAATCAGATCGCACATTTTACAGCTTCCATGTGGACAGTAAACAAAGCGCATACGAAGACTTTGATGGTATATCATAACCTCTATGACTCCTGGTCATGGATAGGAGGTCATGCAGACGGAATCGAAGATTTATGTTCTGTGGCCATGCGGGAGCTGCAGGAAGAAACTGGTGTCAGAAATGCGGTATTAGTCAGCAGGGAAATTTTCGGTCTGGAAACATTAACGGTGAATGGACATGTAAAAAAGGGAATTTATGTTCCCAGTCATCTGCATTTTAACGTTACATATCTGGCTGAGGCTGATGAGAACGAAGAACTGATTGTAAACGAAGCAGAAAATCAGGCGGTAAAATGGTGGTCTTTTGATGAGGCTTTAACAGTGCCGAAAGAGCAGTGGATGATAGAACGTGTATATAAAAAACTGATTGAAAAGTGCCGATAAATATCTTTATCAGGAGAAGACACTTGCGAAAGTTGATTATTTTAAGAGGAAATTCCGGGAGTGGTGCTGGTGGAGAGAAAAAGATTATCTCGGCATCATACCGGAAATCACTTTTACAAAAGAATTGAAAAGGCTTCGGGAACACTTTTCCGAAAAGGGAGAAAATAAAAAAATGCCGGCGGCCCGGGATGTGAAGGGCTGTCGGCGTTTTTGATAGCATGGCTCAGTTCTGCCGGGGCTGTGAGGTGCCGGAAGAAAGGTCCGCCAGTATGCAGGTGTTGTGTAAAACTGCATTGCGGAGACTTTTAATTGAGTTGAGGATGGAGATGGATACCGGGGAAAAAGCGCTGCCGGAATAGTAAAATTTGTAAAATCGGATAAAATCTCCAAAAGTGAGAAGTTCCATCAAAACCCATGCGGGGCAGTTACTGAAATTGTATATGCGATGTTCCTTTTCTTCGGTAAAGGGTCAAAGGTACTGGTTTAATGGAAAAATTGCGATGAACAGGATAGTATTTTGGAATGTCCGGTGAAAAAATCTGATATTCGGATCGGATTAGAAGTAAAGAATTATATCATGTATTTCTTTTCGAATCCACTGAAATATCTTTTTTTTGATTTCCCGATTTTATACCACAGAATAATTGTTTGCCGGTGCGGAAGATGATAAAATGAAGATGTTATTACCATAAAACGGCGTTACTTGTGATGCTTTGTAAGAATCTGGTTGAGGTCATTTAATAAAGAAGTTCAACGGATGAGAGAAGGGTTCACCATGGCGGCGGAAGGTTTGATTACGGCGACTGGTCGGTGTGGATTTGAGAAACTGCGGAAGGAACCATACGAAACAACAGGAGTGAAAGAGATGAAAATTTTGGTGATCGGCGGCACCCGATTTTTTGGAATTCCCATGGTGAATGAACTTTTGGAAAAAGGTCATGATGTCACCATTGCCACCAGGGGAAAATCCCCGGATGGCTTTGGTGACAGGGTGAAGCGGATTTTTTTGGACAGAACAGACGAGGCGAGCGTGAAAGCGGCGCTTAGTGGCATACATTAGGACGTCATAATTGATAAAATCGCTTATTGCTCCAATGACATAAAGTATGTGATGGAGCATGCTGACTGTGATAAGTACATTCACATGTCAACCACATCGGTTTATGAACCGAAGCATATGGATACGAAGGAGTCCGATTTTGATGGAAATGCAAAGGAACTGATCTGGTGCGGCAGAACAGAGTTCCCCTATGCGCAGATCAAGCGGCAGGCGGAGTATGCCCTGTGGCAGCAGTATTCCGACAGAAACTGGATTGCGGTGAGATATCCGTTTGTGACAGGGGAAGACGACTATACAAAAAGGCTGCAGTTTTATGTGGAGCACACAATGAAGTCGATTCCCATGAACATCGACAATCTCGGGGCACAAATGGGATTTATACGCTCCGATGAGGCCGGAAAGTTTCTGGCATTCCTGGTGGATAAGGACGTTACTGGGGCGATCAACGGATGTTCCAAAGGAACTGTTTCCATAAAAGAGATACTCGAATACGTGGAGAAAAAAACAGGAACAAAAGCGATCATTGACCGAAGCGGAGACAAAGCGCCGTACAACGGGGAAGCGGAATACAGCATCAATACCGACAGGGCGGAAGCGCTGGGATTTCGTTTTTCGGCGGTCAGGGACTGGATCTATGAGCTTTTGGATTACTATATCCGGTTGTATAAATAGAGAGAACGGTCAAAGACAGAGAACTATGGGCGAAGTTGTTGGAGGTTAAGGGTATGTTGATATTAGTAGAAAGTTTAGCTATGTGTTTCATATTGCTAATTATTTGTATAATTGGTATAGCAAATGGACCGGTATATTCCTGGTACAGAGGAGTTGATGCCTTATATTCCTAAGAAAACACACTTGGATAGAAAGAAAACAAGAAGTGGATGGTGATGAAAATGAAAAAGAAATATAAAATACCACGAATATATAGAAATTTATTTAAAAAGTATGCGACGAAATATCTTTTTGAAGAAGATAAAAATATATTATTAAAAGCGGACGATATTTATGATGAATTTAAAAGAGAGGTTCCGGATATTGGTGGAAAAAACAACATGTTAGCTGGTAATTTGGATATGGCCTTAGCTTTTTTCGCATTTTGCAAGGCATCTGATGGGCGAGTTACAGGGAGAGCAATAGAAGAAATCGGAGGATGGATGTATTCAAAAATATCCTTTATCGGCAAATTAATTGATTTTAATAAGCCGTGGGTAGCAAAACTGATGTATAGAGTATATGTACCATATGCAAATAAAGTAGAGCAGCATAAAGCTCGAGGTGAATGGGGAAATTCATGGGGAGTTATAGTAAATCCAGAAGGTTATAATGAAGGTTGTT
>JAFUMV010000051.1 GCA_017482485.1 Lachnospiraceae bacterium | reverse complement strand
AGCATCAGCCAGGACCAGGTTCCCTCAAAGGAAACCAAAAGGCCCGCCTCATCTGCTGCATCCAGCCAGACGCTGCTCCAGGGGGCCACGTGGGTTCTTGAAGCGATCACATTGTGTTTCAGAGCCATAGTCATGAAAGCCCTTGCCAGCTCCCGGTTATTGGGATTTACGTGAGCGGGCATGTGGTTGCCGCCCCGTACCCAGAGGGGCTGACCGTTGTATAAAAGCGTTGAACCATCGAATTCTACTGTGCGAAAGCCCACCTGCTCATGGAAAGTATCCAGCACCTGCCCGTTGTTTTCCAAGGTAAAGCAAAGATCATAAAGATTCGGCGTTTTGGGACCCCATAAAAGCGGTTTTACCTTCGGCGTGGTAAAAGAGATACTCCGTTTTTCGCCGGCTTTTAAAAGCAATTTTTCCACAGGACCGCCGCACAGATATTCGCCGGTAGTTTTATGGGTCAGGGAATAAAACAGAGATACTTCCCGGTCCGCAACGCCGGTATTGGCGTACTCCACTTGGATGGCAGCATCTTCCAGAGCAGGTCTGAAATAACATTCGTTCACATGAATTTTATCTGTAATGATCAGCTTCGCATTCTTCCAGATGCCTCCCGGGTTGTCAGAATAAAATCCGTGAGGAATATCATCGGTACAGAATTCTCTGTGTTCCCATTGAGAAACGGCGACTTTTTTCTCATCCAGAATGTCCCAGGCGGTGGCATATTTATCATCGATGGAGGCGGAATGGAAGGCATGTTCGGATTCGCTGCTTAAGCGTCTGTGAACTTCTACAGCGATGAGGTTACGGACTTCTTTTACGTGATCGCTGATATCGATTTGCATCGGCGCGAACATGCCGATATTTTCATGGACTTTGGTGCCGTTTATGTAGACTGCACTGATCAGGGCGATGCCTTCAAAATCCAGAATAACATGCTTTTTACAGATTCCGATGGGCAGGTCCAGATAGTGACGATACCAGGTAAATTGTGTTTTTTCATAATCAAAGGTCTGGTTCATGCAGCGGATATTTTCTTCCACCAGATAGGTGTCGTTCATCCCTTTGTTCAAGTCCCCCATGGACTCGCCTTCCAGCCAGGCCTTTAACGGAATCCAGCTGGCGGGAACGGGCATCACGTGGGCGGCAGAATCATCGCAGTCAAAGGCTGCAGGATTTTGGAAAACCTCATAATCCGGAATGAAAAGCCAATTGCCATTTAAGGAAAGCTCCAGATGTTCTTCCGGAAGCCGGGAAACCACAAAGGAGCGATATTTTGCACGGTCCTTCTGCCGCTTTTTGATTTTTTCTTCTGCGCTTAAGGTGACGCAGGAAAGGTAGCTGTCTTCTGAAACTGCATGATTAAGAAAATCTTCGCTGACGGGCTGCAGGCTTATGTTGCGATACTGCGTGGGAAGGAAACTTCCGCCGAGAGCGATGCCGCCGGTTTCAAAAGGAGCTGCTTCATCTTTTACCAGCAAAAGCGGTTTTTCCTGATGATTCACATACATGGCAATGGTCCGGCCTGCGCAGACAATGCGGATATGATACCATTTTCCGGGCTGAGCAGACCATTCCAGCGGCCGAAGATCCAGCATTTTGTCATACCCTTCTGCGCCCATGCGGGCCAGATATAAATGATTATTGTTGCCGCCGCGAAGCGCCGCCACATAGCGGTAATCTCTGCTGTAATGGCGGAAACCTGCCCAGATCTGCACCTGAGGAGTGTCAGAGGAACAGCGGGCTTCAAAGTCAAAAATAAAATTTTTCATTTCCAGATCATCTGTGCTGGCCCAGCCGTCACAGATGGTGAGAATATTGTCTTCCAGCTGCCAGGTGCCGCGGTCATGCAAAGTCCAGCTGACAGGAGTATCATTGACTGCAAATTGAAAATGATTGTTCTGATTCATAAGATATGGTGGAACCTCCCTTTTGTGGATTGATCATCTGTATCCGGCAAAGACAGCAGTACGCCGGATGAGGTCATGGGTCTTTAGTCCAGCGGTTCTGCAGAAATGGCTTCCAGGGAAAGCTCTCCGCTGTCAGCAGCAAGTTTTATGGTATTTACCGCGCCGGGATTTAAATTCACGGTAATGTTTGCATAGCCGGTAAAGTTGGAGACAGAGCCGGTCCAGGGGAAATTGAGCAGTGTCAGCTCCTGATCATTGACAAACAGGCGAAGTTTTGCCAGCGGCGCAGGAACTCTTCTTGCCGCATAATAAAAACCGATGTTCACCCTGCCGCCTTCAAAACCTTCCACGCCGAAGAAGGTGACAGAAGAGTCTGGGGTGTCAAAACCGCGCAGAACAGAGCCGAAAATGGACTGTCCCTCTTCTTCGGGATGGACGCTGCCTTCCAAAGAAGCATCTTTTGCAGTGTAAATTTCAATGCGCCTGGCAGGAGCAGGAGCAGGGACGACAGGGAGGCGGCCGTTTCTGGACTGTACGACGGTCTGCATGGTGCCATCTTCGTTGAATACGATAGGATCGATACAGATGGAGCGCAGATTGCCGCGGTGAGAAATATCGCAGCAGTGGTACAGCGCATACCAGTCTCCTTTGAAATTCACAACGGAACCGTGGCTGGTGTCACAGCCGGTAGGCTCCAGATAAACGCCTTTATATTCCCAGGGACCTAAGGGGTTTTTACTCATGGCATAGAGCAGGCGGTTGTTCTCGGGATGGTTGTCGGAATAGGTCAGATAATACCAGTCGTTTCTTTTGAATACCCAGGTGGCTTCATGAAAATCTTCCAGACCGGTCATCCAGTGCATTTCTTCCTTCATGGAAACCATATCATCGTTCATTTCGCCGCCCAGGCACATTCCGCCGCCGCCGTAATACATATATACTTTATCATCATCGTCCACAAAAACGCAGGGGTCGATCATACAGTCTCCGCCCAGCCCTTCGATATAGCCGATACTCTTAAAATCTTTTGCGGGATGATCGCTCACCGCCACGCCCACCTTCCAGGAGTCGTTCCAGCGTGTATCACTGGGATGAGGAAAATAAAAGTAGTATTTTCCATTCCGATAGGCGCAGTCCGGCGCCCACATAAAGCCGCCCTCCGGCCGTCCCCATTCCACATCACCGGACCAGAGAATCTCTCCCTCATCCCGCCAGTTTACCAGGTCTTCGGAAGAGTATACATGATAGTGATCCATCAGATCGCAGCCCCGGGGCGGGTCCATATCCCTGGAAGCATAGATGTACATGCGGCCGTCATCCCAGACATGTGCGGACGGGTCCGCGGTGTGAATGGTCTGAATAAAGGGATTTTGCGATACTTTACGTGTTTTTCTTTCATGAAGAACGCTGTTTTTATTCATAGAGAATCCTTTCCGGCCGGAGGGGAACATCCATTTGCGGCCTTTTACATTTGGTGGTGCAAATATTTTATCTGCTTATGGATTTACATGATATATCAAAGAAAAAATGATATATCATAATTAGTGTAAAATGAACAGACGGAAAAATCAAGGCATATTCGGAAAAAAATCAAATAGTTTGCACAAAAGAAAATAGCTTTATCAAATAAAAATAGAGGTATTGAACAAAATGAAAAAATGTATGTGAAATGTGCATTGGAATAATTTTCCATACATGATCTGGTGGTTGCAGAAAAAGCTTCGATCATGTATAATTACCTAATAGATTGGCGAATTATGTGTAAAAAAGGGCTTGGGCTATAACGTCATGTGGATAACTGTAATTGGAAGTTTGGGATTCCTGCTTTATTTTGCATATGATATCAACAGCATTACAAAGAATAATCGCCTGCTGCAGAAGGGATTTTTTGTGGGGACTGTTCTTGTAGCACTGGTAACGGTTGGTATCTTTACAGAAAACCGGTCTGTCAGCGATTTTAACCCGATCAGAGTGGTAGGATTTGGTGCTGCAGGTCTTTTGATGTTTGCACTTCTGGTCTATACACTGTTCTTTGCCTTACCGTTTGAGGCTACATATTTGGAAGACAACCGGAAGCGTTTGGCTTACACCCAGGGAGTATATGCATTGTGCCGGCATCCCGGAGTTTTATGGTATGCAGGGATGTATTTGTGTATTGCGGGAGTTTTGTGGACAAAGGAAGCGCTGTTGGAAGGGCTTTTTTTGACCGCATGGAATATTGCCTATATTGTATTGCAGGATTTTTGGATTTTTCCTGCTACCTTTGAAAATTATGATGAGTACAAAAAGACAACTCCTTTTCTGATTCCCAACAGACAAAGTATCAGAAAGGGGCTTGAAACATTGCCGCTTGGAAAAGGGGAAAGGAAATAATTGAGCGGCCGTTTTGGAGGGAGGCGCATTTTAGTGACTCTAAGCGAGATGCTCCGGGAGGAGCAGTATGAGGAAATCTGGCGGAAATACTGCGGATTTCTGGATCTCGGCATGGAAGAATATATGAATATCCAGAAGCGGCTCCTGGAGGAGCAGATTGGTCTGTGGAGCGGCTGCGAACTGGGCAGACAGATTCTGAAAGGGAAGAAACCGAAGACGATTTCCGAATTTCGTAAGATGGTTCCGCTGACCGGTTATGAGGATTATGCGGATATTCTTTTGCGCAAGCAGGCCGAGAGTCTGCCGGGAAATCCGGTAATCTGGATTCAGACCACCTGGGAAGGCGGTAAGCACCCGATCAAGGTGGCACCTTATACGAGAAGTATGTTGGACACGTTTCGGAACAATGTGGTTGCGTGTCTTCTTTTGGCGACCAGCACCGAGAAAGGAAAGTTCGCTTATGAAGAAGGCGATAAGATGCTGTACGGTCTTGCGCCGCTGCCTTATGCCACCGGTCTTTTGCCGCTGCTTTTGGGGGAAGAGACAGAGATCAGTTTTTTGCCGGAGGTAAAGGAAGCTGTCAACATGAGTTTCAGCCAGCGCAATAAGCTGGGCTTTAAACGGGCACTGAAAAAGGATGTGGAGCTGTTTTTCGGACTTGGCAGCGTAACTTATGCTGTCAGCCAGAGCATTTCTTCCATGTCCGGCGGCTCCATTGACATGGCGAGTCTGCTGCAGTTTAAGCCTCATATGCTTTGGCGCATTCTGAAAGCGAAATATACCTGCAAGAAGGAAAAAAGGCCTTTAAAACCGAAGGATCTTTTCGGCCTGAAGGGATTGATGATAGCAGGAACCGATAATCAGTGTTATAAGGATGATCTGGAGGATCTTTGGGGAATTCGCCCGACGGAGGTGTTTGCCGGAACAGAACCCACCCTGGTCGGAACGGAAAGCTGGTCAAGAAGCGGTCTTTATTTTTTCCCGGACAGCTGCTTTTACGAATTCATTACCGAAGCTGATATGATGCGCAATGAGGAGGAACCCGATTTTGTGCCGCCTACCTGCCTGATGGATGAAGTGGTCGTGGGAGAAAAATATGAACTTGTTCTGACCGTGTTAAAGGGCGGCGCTTTTGCCAGATACCGCTGCGGGGATCTGTATCGCTGTGTTGGGTTATCCAGCAGGGAAGATCAGACGGCGATTCCCAGATTTGAATATGTGGATCGGGTTCCGTCCGTGATTGACATTGCAGGGTTTACGAGAATAACGGAAACCGGGATTCAAAATGCCATTAATCTTTCCAGAATGCCGGTACATGACTGGACAGCAACCAAGGAATACAATGAAAATAACAGGCCTTATCTTCACATGTATCTGGAGGTGGAAAAAGAGGCGTTTTTGAATCATGCCATCAATCCCGAGATCTTAAAAGAGGTGCTGTCTACTTATTTCAAATATATTGATCAGGATTATCGGGATCTGAAAAAAATACTGGGGATGGATCCGCTGGAGGTAACCATACTGCGCTGCGGAACCTTTGACAAATATCAGAATCAGGAAGGAAAAAGAATACGGCATATCAATCCTTCCAGATATGAACTTATGAGACTTCTTGAGATACAGGACAGAAGCGGGGAATACATTCGGAGATAACAATATGGGTACATTTGGATATATTTCAAGCATAGCCCTTTTCATCTATCT
>JAFUMV010000050.1 GCA_017482485.1 Lachnospiraceae bacterium | reverse complement strand
GGAGCGTTGGTGTGCAGATGGCAGCACGTCTGTGCTGCCATCTGCACACCAACGCCATCTTTTATTAATGTAAGAAGGAACTCAAAATCATGACCTACAAAACAATTAAAAATCTGTTTTTACAGCAGAGCTATCTGGATGCATGGGATGACTATGCAAGAAGTTTAAGAGAAGAGAATTATATCAAGTGGGATTATATCATCCTGACAGCTTCTAATGAGGAGCAGGCATCTACATACCGGGAGCAGATTGAGTATCGTCTTGCAAATCACCTGCTGCCTGAGGAAACAAAGTATGTAGTGCTGGCTGATCCCGATGGCAAACGTGTAGGATCCGGCGGCGCCACTTTTAATGTTTTAAAATATATTGCAGAGCAGAATCCGGAGGAAGAGGATCACTTTAAAAATAAGCGAATTCTGGTGATTCATTCCGGCGGTGATTCCAAGCGTGTGCCCCAGTATTCCGCCATCGGAAAGCTGTTTTCACCTGTGCCCAGAGAGCTGCCGAATGGCTACGCATCCACCCTGTTCGACGAGTTCATCATCGCCATGTCCGGGGTGCCCTCCCGGATTAAGGAAGGGATGCTGGTGCTGTCCGGTGATGTGCTTTTGCTGTTCAATCCTCTGCAGATTGATCTGCAGTATCAGGGAGCAGCAGCTATTTCTATTAAAGAGCATGTTTCCACGGGAAAAAATCATGGTGTTTTCTTAAATGATGGCAATGGTTTTGTGGGGAAATTTTTACATAAGCAATCCGAAGAAAAATTGCAGGAATTAGGAGCGGTAAATGCTCAGGGAAATGTGGATCTGGATACCGGGGCAGTCGTTTTTGATGCCGCTCTTTTGAATGCTCTTTTTTCTCTGATCGGTAATGGCAATCATGTAGATTCTGCGAAATTTGACAAGTATGTCAATGATGAGGCACGGATCAGCTTTTATGGAGATTTCCTGTATCCGCTGGCGAAGGATTCTACGCTGGAGCAGTATTATAAAGAGTCGGCAGAAGGTACGATCAATGATAAGCTTCTGGAATGTCGTACAGAATTATGGAAGGTATTATCTCCTTTTTCCATGCGGCTGCTTTGTCTGTCGCCGGCTGAATTCATTCATTTCGGAACTACCGTAGAGTTGCTGAAACTGGTGACAGCAGATATTGATGATTATAAATTCCTGAACTGGAACCGTCATGTGATCACTACCGCAGGCGAAGAAGCTCCTTATGCTGCTCATAATGCCTACGTAGGAAAAAGGGCTGTTGTTGCTTCTGATGCTTACCTTGAAGACTGCTATGTGCTGGAGAACACAGTGATCGGCAGTCGCTCCATCGTTTCCAATGTGAAACTGCGGAATGAAACTGTGCCGGAGAATGTGGTTTTGCATGGTCTGATTTTGCAGGATGGCGCTCATGTGGTGCGCATTTATGGCGTTTTGGATAATCCCAAGGCGAAGTTTGAGCAGAATGCTCCGTTTTTAAATACCACGCTGCCCGTATTTGTGGCGGTGAATGGTCTGTCACCGGAAGATCTCTGGGACGATCAGGAGCGCTATCTGTGGTTTGCAAGACTATATCCGGTATGTGACACCATGCAGGAGGCGGTGGAATTTGCGGACATCATTAATAAGATGGCGCAGGGAAATGCATCCGCACAGGAGATCGGGCGCTGGAAGGCAGCGAAAAGAGAAAGCCTGTATTCCAGCTTCAATCTTGCAGATACCCATGAGACAAACCGCTGGGAGCGTGAGCTGGAACAGCGGATTTTATCCAGAAAATTCATCAATCTTTTGGAGCGGGATCTGTATTATAAAGAGGCGCTGAAGGTATTCGGGGATCGGGGAATTACAGAGGAAATTTATCAGACCCTTCTGGAAGATGCCCGGGGCTGTGATTTTAGCCTGAAAATCCGGATTTATTATGCGGTTTCCCGTTTTATGCTGGAAAATAAGCTGAAATTTGGCAAGGATAATTATGAGATAACGGAATCCTTATGTTTTAACACCATTCAGCAGGTGATTTATGAGTCTGCGGTGGAGAATATCAGAGATGGCCGTAACTATAAGATATGCAAAGATCAGGTGAAGGTAGCGCTTCCGGTTCGCGTTAACTGGGGCGGCGGATGGACGGATACGCCTCCCCATTGTAATGAACGGGGAGGTATTGTGTTAAATGCGGCGTTGAAATTAAAGGGGATTAATCCGATTCAGGTGGAGGTCCGCCGTCTGAAAGATTATCATATTGAATTTGAAAGTACGGATATCGGTGTATTTGGTGTTGCAGAGAAAATGGAAGAAGTTCGTGACTGCCATAATCCCTTTGACTCTTTTGCACTGCATAAAGCGGCCCTGATCGCATCCGGTATTATCCCGATGCAGGGAGAGGAATCATTACAGGAAATTTTGGAAAAGCTGGGCGGCGGCATTTATATCTCCACTCAGGTAATCGGTATTCCCAAAGGTTCCGGCCTCGGCACCAGCAGCATTCTGGCAGGTGCCTGCATCAAGGCGATCTTTGAGTTTCTGGGAGAGCCCCTGACAAACGATGAAATTTATGATGCTGTGCTCGGCATGGAGCAGATCATGAGCACCGGGGGCGGCTGGCAGGATCAGGTGGGCGGTTTGACCGGCGGCATCAAATTTATCACCACCCGCCCGGGCATTCAGCAGAAGATCCATACAGAGCAGGTGGTGCTTTCCGATGAGGTGATGAAAGAGCTGCAGAATCGCTTTGCATTGATTTACACGGGACAGAGAAGGCTTGCAAGGAATCTGCTGCGCAACGTGATCGGGAACTATATCGGCAATCGTCCGGAATCCATCAAAGCGCTTCATGACATGCAGCCTCTGAGCATTTTGATGAAGTTTGAACTGGAGCGGGGCAATATTGATGAGTTTGCGCAGCTGTTAAATCAGCATTGGGAATTGTCAAAGCAGCTGGATCCTTCTGCAACCAATACCTGTATCGATCAGATTTTCATGGCCTGTGAGGATCTGATCGACGGAAAATTCATCTGCGGTGCCGGCGGCGGAGGATTTTTACAGGTAATCCTGAAAAAGGGTGTGACAAAACAGGAGCTTCGGGAACGTCTGCAGAGCATCTTCCAGAACAGCGGCGTGGATGTCTGGGACTCGGAATTTGTATAAAGAAAAGCCCTGCTTCATGATATGTTGCTGGCGGGCTCTACCAGCGTTTCCGATACTCGCCCGGCGCAATCCCTTCAATTTTTTTAAACATTCGGGCGAAATAGTTGGCATCGCTCATGCCGCATTCCTGGGCAATTTTTTCGATGGAGAGGTCCGAAAAGCGCAGAAGTTGTTTGGCGTGCGTGATTCTGACCTGCAGCAGGTAGCTGTTTACCGTAATGCCAAACTGTTCCTTAAAAATTCTGGTGAGATAAAATTTGTTGATAAAAAAAGTTTCAGCCAGGGCATCAAGGGAGAGTTTTTGCTGAAAATTCCGGTCAATATACTCCTTGACCCGCTGCAAATCCTGCTTTTTTGCAGAAATTTTACCGCTGTTTTCGGGGTGCCAGCTCTCTTCCATGAGAAGGGTGAGAAGGCTGGTGAGTTTTTCAAAGATTTTCATGTCACGGATGTAGTCGGAGGAGTCTGCGATCACAAACAGCTCATCCAAAGCATCCGTGAATTTTTTCGGGTGTTCGGGGTGAAAGCAGGTGTGTCCGCCTCTTTCGATATATTTTTCATAGATACCGTTCATGTTTGGACCATAGAAATGCACCCATTGCAGAGACCAGAGGTTATCAGCTGTGTGGTGGGAGTAGGGTTTTTTACAGTCCAGAAATACGCAGTCTCCCTTTTTTAAGGCGGTGCGCAGACCGTCATACTCCAGATATCCGGAACCCTCGAGCACCAAAAACAGCAGGAAGGAAGACAGATTTTCCCGTCGGCTCGTGTGAGGCTTTTGGGCCTTTAGGGTGCCGATCTCCTGCAGATGAATCAGATTGGTTCTTGCAAATGGAGAAGGCGTATAGATAATTCGGTTAGATTTGACCATATTTTCGGAAAAAAGGGAAGAATCCATAATAAATATACCTTTCATGAAACAGTGTTTTAGCACCCCGATTTTTGCCGGCAATTTCAGTATATCAAAAAAGTCAATATAATGCTAGAATGTTTCAAGATATACACTTATAAAAAGGTTTTTCAGGAGATAAAATAGTCCCAGTAAAGCATTCAGAGAACATAATGAAGAAAGTTGAGGATTTAATATGAAAAAAGCATTGATTACAGGTATTACAGGTCAGGATGGTTCCTATCTGGCAGAATTTCTGCTGGAAAAGGGCTATGAAGTTCACGGAATCAAACGGCGTGCATCCCTTTCCAATACAGTCAAAATAGATCATCTGATCGAAAAGAATGCGATTACCCTTCATGACGGTGATCTTTCGGATTCGTCATCGCTGATCCGCATTATTTCTCTGGTTTGCCCTGATGAAATTTACAATCTGGCTGCTCAGTCTCATGTTCAGGTGTCCTTTGATGTGCCGGAGTATTCCGGTGATGTGGATGCCCTGGGAGTGCTGCGTATTCTGGAAGCGGTCAGAATTTTGGGGCTGACAAATAAGACGAGAATTTATCAGGCTTCCACTTCCGAGCTTTACGGAAAAGTGGAAGAAGTGCCTCAGAAGGAGACCACACCTTTTCATCCTTACAGCCCCTATGCGGTGGCAAAACAGTATGGCTTCTGGATTGTGAAGGAGTACAGAGAGGCTTACGGTATGTTTGCGGTAAACGGCATTTTGTTTAATCATGAGTCTGAACGCCGCGGTGAAAATTTTGTAACCAGAAAAATTACCCTGGCGGCGGCAAGAATTGCGGAAGGTCTGCAGGATCATCTGGAGCTTGGCAATATGGATTCCAAACGTGACTGGGGCTATGCGAAGGATTACGTGGAATGCATGTGGCTGATTCTGCAGCAGGAAAAGCCGGATGACTTTGTCATTGCCACCGGTGAGCAGCATACGGTTCGCGATTTTACCGAAAAAGCTTTTGCAGCAAACGGCATCACGATCCGTTGGGAAGGCGAGGGTGTGAATGAAAAAGGGTATGATGCAGAAACCGGGAAGATGCTGGTATGCGTAAATCCGGCGTGGTTTCGGCCTACCGATGTTGATAATCTCTGGGGCGATCCCACAAAGGCAAAGACCGTTCTTGGCTGGAATCCGCAAAAGACTTCCTATGAGGAACTGGTGCGGATTATGGCAGAGCATGACAGGGCACTGGCAAAGAAAGAACGCGCCATGAAGGAAACAATCTGAGAAAGAAGGAAACTCCAATGATGGAAAAAGATGCGAAAATATATGTAGCAGGACATCGGGGAATGGTGGGTTCCGCCATTGTCCGGGCGCTTAAGAAAGAAGGATATCACAACATTGTAGTGAGAACCCATAAAGAACTGAACCTGTGCAGACAAAATGATGTGGAAGATTTTTTTGCTGCCAAAAAGCCGGACTATGTGTTTCTGGCAGCGGCCAAAGTAGGCGGCATTGTGGCAAATTCCGAGGCTCTTGCAGATTTCATGTATGAAAATATGATTCTGGAGATGAATGTGATTCATTCTGCATGGCAGAATGGATGCAAAAAACTTTTGTTTTTGGGCTCATCCTGTATTTATCCCAGAATGGCGCCGCAGCCTATGCAGGAGAGCTGTCTTTTGACTTCCGAACTGGAAAAGACCAATGAGGCCTATGCTTTAGCCAAGATTTCCGGGCTGAAATACTGTGAATTTTTAAACAGACAGTATGGAACGGATTATATTTCGGCGATGCCCACTAATCTTTACGGACCCAATGACAATTATCATCCTACGCAAAGCCATGTGCTGCCGGCACTGATTCGCCGCTTTCATGAGGCCAAAGTGGCCGGATTGCCGGAAGTGACTTGCTGGGGAACGGGAACGCCGCTTCGTGAATTTTTATATGTGGACGATCTGGCGGATGCCTGTGTTTTCTTAATGAACAATTATTCCGGTAATGAGACCGTGAATGTTGGAACCGGCAAGGAGCTTTCTATCAGAGAACTGACGGAATTGACCGCAAAAGTCATTGGATACGAAGGGAAAATCAACTGGGATCCCACAAAGCCTGACGGCACCCCAAGAAAACTTCTGGATGTTTCAAAACTGGAAAGGCTGGGCTGGAAATATCATACAGAGCTTGAAGAGGGAATCAGGCTTGCATATGAAGATTTCCTGAACAATCCCATGAGAGTAGAGCGATAATTTACGGACAGATACTCTCAGGCAGGAAAAATAATAGGAAAAAGGTAGGAAAGTATGCATATCGTACTTTTGTCAGGCGGATCGGGAAAGCGGCTCTGGCCTCTTTCCAATGAAATCCGCTCCAGACAGTTTATAAAGATTTTTAAAAACCCGGAAGGCGAATATGAGTCCATGGTTCAGCGGGTTTACCGTCAGATCAAAAGCGTAGATCCGGATGCAGATATCACAGTAGCCACTGCAAAAACGCAGGTGCCTGCCATTCACAGTCAGTTGGGAGAAAATGCAGGTCTTTGTGTGGAACCCTGCCGCAGAGATACATTTCCGGCGATGGCGCTGGCCGGCGCCTGGCTGCATGAGATAAAAGGTGTGGGAAAAGAGGAAACGGTAATTTTTTGTCCGGTAGATCCCTTTGTGGAACTGGACTATTTTCGTGCAATAAAGGAGCTGGAAAAAGAGGTATCAAAACGGGAAGAAAACCTGTTTTTACTGGGAATCAAACCCTCTTATCCAAGTGAAAAATACGGTTACATTCTGCCGGAAGATAAGAACAGAGTGAGCAGAGTAGCACTATTTCATGAAAAGCCGGATGCACGGACTGCACAAAATTATATTGACCGAAATGGTCTGTGGAATGGCGGAGTATTTGCTTTTCGGCTACAGTATGTGCTGGATAAGGCTCATGAACTTATAGACTTTTCTGATTATGAGGATCTTTACGATAAATATGAAACACTTGAGAAGATCAGCTTTGATTATGCCGTCGCAGAAAAGGAAAAGTCCTGCGCAGTGCTTTGTTTTGAAGGTGAATGGAAAGATCTTGGAACCTGGAACACGCTGACGGAGGCAATGGAAGAATCCAGTGTGGGCAAGGCGACCTTCAATGAAAAGTGCGAAAATGTGCATGTGGTCAATGAGCTGGATGTGCCGGTGCTGTGTATGGGGTTAAAAGATGTGGTGGTTTCGGCCAGCCCGGAAGGCATTCTGGTTTCAGATAAGGAACAGTCCAGCTACATTCTTCCTTTTGTGAATGAGATGGACCAGCAGGTGATGTTTGCGGAAAAATCCTGGGGAAGTTTCCGGGTGATGGATATTGAAGATGGAAGCATGACCATAAAAGTTACTTTAAATCCGGGCAGAAGCATGAACTATCACAGCCATGAGCATCGTGACGAGGTCTGGACTGTCATTTCCGGAGAGGGGCGCACCATTGTGGACGGCATGGAACAGCCGGTGCATCCGGGAGATGTGATCACCATGCAGGCGGGGTGCCGGCATACCATTATTGCGGATACGGAGCTGAAGGTAATAGAGGTGCAGCTGGGTAAGGAGATCAGTGTTCATGATAAGCGAAAATATGAGCTGGAAGACTAGGCCCTTTTTATTAAAGCCTGCGGGAAAGGATTATCTCTGGGGCGGCAGCCGCCTGAATGATGATTTTTCAAAAGGAATTGATATGGAGCCGCTGGCGGAAACCTGGGAATGCTCCACACATCCGGACGGTCCCAGCACTGTGGTCAGCGGGCCTCATGCGGGCAGGCTGCTTTCGGAGGTGTTAAAGGAGCACCCGGAGTATCTGGGCACTCATCCCAGAACGAAGGGAGAACTGCCTATTTTGATCAAACTGATAGATGCGAGAAAAGATCTTTCCGTGCAGGTACATCCGGATGACGCTTATGCCATGGAATATGAAAACGGTTCTCTGGGAAAAACAGAAATGTGGTACGTGCTGGATGCGGCCAGGGATGCGAGGTTGATTTACGGTTTTCATCATGACATGAAGAAGGAGACTTTGGAGAAGAGTTTAAAAGAGGGCACGGTAGAAAAATATCTGCAGAAGGTTAAAATCCATAAGGATGATGTTTTTTATATTGAAGCGGGTAAAGTGCATGCGATCGGCGCAGGTGCTTTAATTGCTGAAATACAGGAGAATTCCAATCTGACCTATCGGATGTACGATTACAATCGAATAGATAAAAACGGGAAAACAAGACCGCTTCACATCAAAAAGGCGCTGGATGTGGTAGATTTAAAAGGAAGCGCGCAGCCCCGTCAGCCCATGCGTGTTTTAAGATACCGGAAAGGCTGGGCAACGGAGCTTTTGTGCCGCTGTAAATATTTTCAGGTGGAAAGATTACTGATCAATACGGAGAGATGCAGGGAAATGGCGGAATTTTCAACCGGCAGCAATTCCTTTCAGGTATTTTTGTGTACCGGCGGCTGCGGCGCTTTGTTCGATAGCCCGGAAAATGCGTTGAATTTCTTTCGCGGAGACTGTATTTTTGTGCCGGCGGATTCTGCCCCATTTAAGATACACGGAAAAGCGCAGATGCTCAAAATCAGCTGCTGATTGGAATATTTCCGCATTCTTTTTCATAGTAATAACCGGATGGAGAACGTTTGGCAGCCTTGTTTTAAAAGAGCAGATATGATATAATCTGGTAACATCCGGTTTTGCCGTATGTTATGAGATTTCATGGAAGGAGATATCTGTGATGTACCAGAGAAAATCCCGGCTTCAGAATCTGATTATTCTTTTGTTGGACTGCATTTGTATTACTGTCAGTCTGATGGCCGCTAACTATATCAGAAACGGACGTTTTTTCAGCAGTGATGACATAAGAATGGACTTTGGCATGCTGCTTGGCGCAAGCCTTACCGTTTTTCTGTTAATGAATCTGTTTCGGAATCTGAACAGGGATATGTTTTTGCGGGGACCGCTGCACGAACTGTTTGATATCGTACGCAACAATCTCGTTCTTTTTGCCGGTGCGGCAGTGATTTTATATTTTTTAAATGTGCTGGAAGGTTATTCCAGATTGGTGTTTTTCTTCTTCCTTATCATAGACTGTGCTCTGATGTTTATTGTTCATCAGCTTTGGAAGAAATATCTGCCTGCTCTGTATCATTATTTTGGAGAGACCCGTAAGATTTTGCTCGTCGCGGATTCCGATTACGCGCTTCCTCTTCTGGAAGATGTGCGGAATATGAAAGACTACAGCTATGAACTGCAGGGCATTGCCATTATGGATAAGGACGCTGCCGGAAGTGATTTTGACGGTGTGAAAGTGGTGGCTAATGCCGATACTCTGGTTGAATACTGTCAAAGCGCATCTCTGGATGAGGTGCTGGTGGCGGTGCGCGGTGTGCAGACGGCGAAGATGGACAATGCGGTGGAGATGAAAGACTCGCCGGAGATTTTGTCCGTGATGGAAATTCTGGCGGAAATGGGTATTACCGTTCATTATCACATTCAGGTACCGCAGTTAAAAGGAGCACAGCAGAAGGTGCTTTCTCAGTTTGGACGTTTTTATACGGTCACTTATGCAAACCGTGTTGTTCCGGTGGGACAGGTATTGTTAAAGCGCATGCTGGATGTGACCGGCGCTCTGGTGGGATGCGTGGTTCTGGCTGTGCTGACGATAATAGCAGGTCCTTTGATCAAGCTGGAATCTCCCGGACCGATTTTCTTTGCGCAGAAGCGTGTGGGACGCAATGGACGTATTTTTAAGATGTATAAGTTCCGTTCCATGTACGCGGATGCGGAAGAGCGCAAAAAAGAGCTGATGGCCAAAAATGAGATGAGCGGTTTCATGTTCAAGATGGAGAATGATCCGAGAATTACAAAGATCGGTCGCTTCATGAGAAAGACGAGTCTGGACGAATTCCCTCAGTTTATCAATATTTTAAAAGGGGACATGAGCCTGGTCGGAACCAGACCGCCCACGCTGGATGAATTTTCGCAATACAGCCCATACCATAAGAAAAGACTGAGTTTCAGACCCGGTCTGACAGGTATGTGGCAGGTGAGCGGCAGAAGTGATATTACAGATTTTGAAGAAATCGTCCGTCTGGATGTGGAATATATCGATAACTGGTCTTTTGGACTTGATATCAAAATTCTGTTAAAAACGGTGCTGCAGGTATTTAAGGGCAGCGGTGCGAAATAAAATAGTGCGCGTTTTACGCATAAAAAGCTGAGCTTTACGCTCAGCTTTTTTGAATGCGGAAGGTATTGTCAAGCAAAACCCAGTTGGGATAGAAGAAACGAAGAATTTGCCAATAGCTGACCCCGCGGAGATCATATTCCAGAACGAGATTCAATTTTTCCCGGATGCTGCGGACATCTTCAAACCAGACCTCATGTTGGGTTCCGTTCTCAAAGTAGGTAAAGTGGGGAGACATGGCAACCTCATCAAACTCTATGGGAACATCGTGGTTAATTGCAAGAGTGATTGCATATTCCAGAGAAATGGCTGTTGCCCGGGATTGTCCGGGGATAAAGGGAAGCGTCCAGTCATATCCGTAGTTAGGAATGCCGAGGTTTATCTTTTCAGCTGGGATGACGGAAATGGCGTATTCCACAACTTTTCGCACTTCGTTGATGGGGGCCACCGCACGGGGTTCAGAAAAAGTAAATCCCCATTCATATGTCATCAAAAGCACATGGTCTGCAGCTGCACCAAGACCGGAATAATCCAGGCCTTCATAGAGGATGCCCCTCTGGTTTGCAGAAGTTTTGGGAGCCAGGGCTACGGAAGTCTGATAGCCGAGAGTGGCCACTGCCTGCTGAATGTGTTCCACGAAAGCAACGTAGGCCTCTCTGTCAGCTGCCAGAATATATTCGAAATCCAGGTCCACGCCTTCAAATCCTCTGTCTGTTACAGTGTTCAGCAGGTTTTCGGTCAGTGTATCAATGGCCTCCTGGTTGTTCAGCAGCTGATGAATGAGCAGATTGTTGAAATTTCCGCTTTCATCAATGGGAGCAAGCGTGAGTATCGGTCTGGTGCCATAGCGTTTGGCCAGTTCGATCATAAATGTGTCATCGACGGGTGGCGGCAGAATTTCTCCCTCTGGCGTGTAGCCGTAAGAGAATACAAAAAGATTGCTTAAAAAAGGCAGTGTCTCTTCCAGTACACTACTGTCGATATAAGGATAAGCATAACCTCCTACGTAGATGAACGGTCTGTCTGTTTCTTTTTCTTTTGAAGGAATCAGCAATGCCTGACCGATCGCAAGTCGGTAAGGTGGTGTCAGCTGGTTGATCCGAACAAGCTCATCAACGGAAACATCATAATAGGCAGCGATAAGGTCTACCGTATCGCCGGACTTTACAACATAAATTTCCATAAAAATCCTTTTTATTTATCATATGCATAAAAGGGGATTTTTCTTTAAGAAACAGAACGAAGAAATAAAATCCTTTCCAGAAATAAATTCCTGTTGTTTTTTAATGGGACTTTGGATATAATAGAAATAACCTGAGATGAACGATAAACTCTATTGTTTTGAACCTACATTACTTCAAACGGGATTCCTATATTGCCGGGTAGATGTCAGGCCCTCATTGCGCAGGGGAAGGCAGAAGCGCCGGTTGCGGTTACCCACCTGGCCTAGGCTAGGAGTCAGAATATAGAGGGCGTCATTTTGGGGATACGAATGACAAAGGGCAGCCTGAGCGGCTGCCTTTTTCGCTATAATAAAATGCTTTACATAATACATCATAAATAACAGGAGGTCTTCATTGTCTGAAAGATTATATCGACAGAATAAAAGACTGCGGGAAGCAAGAAAACGGAAAATTCGAATATATTCAAAAGCTGTGCTTGTGCTGTGCGGCTTTTTTCTGTTATTTTGGCTGATCGGACGAACGGGAATTAGGATATACAGGCAATATGAAGAAAATACATATATCAGTCAGCAGGAAGCGGTGAATCTGACACAGATTTTATTACATACGGCCCGAAGTTTTCAAAAGCAGAATCAGGAAAATACAAAAGATTCAGCCGATTGGATGAAAAATGCCCAGGAGGGACTGGAAGAATACATAGAAACTTTGGATGCAGCAAAGTTTGGAGAGAATCTCACCTGGAAGCAGGCGAAAATCCTGAGTTTGCTTTTGGGAGAAGAAAATCGGGAGTGGTTGAAAAATAATGAAAAAAAGGACGGGGATTTTGTAAAAGCTAAGGTATGGATGGAATGGTATGAGGCCGTTTATCAGAAATATGACCCGTCAGGTTTTGGCGCTCAGTGGGAGGAGCGGACCCTGTCCAACATCTGGGTGGAGCAGTATGAGGATGGAAAGCTCAGCTGCTTTTACCGGGGATATGAAGCTGTATTCCTCGCGGCAGACATAAAACCGGAACCGATAAAAGAGGTGATTGCAGACCTGTGTTTTGAGGGTGGGAATATTTGTGATTTGAATTTAAAACAAGAAAAAGTCTCCGGACGGCTGCTTTTGATAAACGGGGAAGGAATTGAGCTGGAGCAGACCGGATATTTTCCTGTTTCAGATGATCTGCAGATATACAGACTATATGGAAACATGGAAATGCTTTCCCTAAAAGATCTCCGTATCGGCTACAACTTTGCGGATTTTGTCATAGAGGATGGCGTGATTGAGGCCGCCCTCGTGGTACGGGAAGAAAAGATGGAAAATATCAGAGTTTTGATCAAATCCTCTGATTATGAGAAGATTTTACACGAAGAATTAAAACTGTCTGCAGACTGCAGATGCCAAATCCTTTCTCTGGGAACAGATAGCAGTCAAAAACGCGTTTTGGAAGCGGGAGAAGTGTTGGAAATCAACGCAGAAAGTGATCTTTTTGCTCATGCAGACCGGGTGCGGATCGAGCCCGAGATCCTTACGGGCCGGATGACTCTTTTGAACGTAAAGCGTTCTGTTAAAAATCCTGCATACAGAGGAAGCCTGGAGCTGGTCAGGACAAAGGATGGCATTTATGTGATCAATGAACTTTTGCTGGAAGAATATCTGTATGCTGTAGTGCCAAGTGAAATGCCTTCCTCCTATCCGAAAGAAGCCTTAAAAAGTCAGGCAATCTGTGCGCGAACCTATGCCTATGAAAAGATTCTCAAGGCGGGGCTGCCGGATTATGGTGCCCATGTGGATGACAGCACTTCTTTTCAGGTATATAACAACATCGGTGAAAATCCCCAGACCACTGATGCGGTAAAAGCAACAGACGGACAGATCATCTGTTATCAGGATGCGCCGGCGGAGGTTTACTATTACTCCACCTCCTGCGGATACGGTACAAATGCAGATGTATGGCAGGATGGCAACGCTGAAAAATATCCTTATCTGGTTTCGCAGAAAATCGGAAACGACAATATTTTTTATGAACAGGAAGAACCCTGGTATCGTTGGAGTTATGCAGCAGAGCAAATCGATATGGAAACATTAAATGAAAGAATCCAAAAACGCTGGGAGGCCAATGCTTTTGCTGTGCTGACAAAGCAGCCGGATGGAAGCTTTGTTTCAGAAAAACCGGAGAAAACGGGAAAAATAAAAGAAATCAGCATAGCGGATAAAAATGACGCAGGTGCGGCGGATAGTCTTTTGATTGAGGGAGAAAACACCACGCTTCTTGTCAGAAAGGAATACAATATCCGCACGGTGTTATGTGACGGAAAGACGCAGGTTTTACGCCAGGACGGCAGCCTGGTCAATGCATCGGGCCTGCTGCCGAGCGCTTTTTTTACGCTGGAGACTGTAAAAGAACGTGATTATGTGGTAGGATATAAATTATCCGGGGGTGGCTTTGGCCACGGAGTCGGATTGTCTCAAAACGCGGCAAAGCAGATGGCCGCTGCAGGGGTATGTGCAGAAGATATCGTGGAATTTTTCTTTTCAGGATGCAGCGTGAATCGGATCAATTGATGGGAGTGACTCAATGAAAAAATTAGTTAGAATGATTTTGGGATTTACAAGACAGATGTCCAGAGCAAATGTCAATGCTTATGCTTCCAGCGCTGCATTTTTCATTTTTTTATCGATGATTCCAATTATCATTCTGATCTGTTCCGTGTTGCCCTTTACTCCCTTGCAGAAATCTGATCTGCTGACGGTGGTTCAGCTGATGCCGGCACCCATGGTACCGCTGATGATTGCGCTGATCGATTCTTTATATAACAGCACGGTGGGGATTATCAGTGTGGCTGCAGTGGTGACGGTCTGGTCTGCAGGAAAAGGCATGCTGGCGCTGGTGCGGGGGCTGAATGCCATGAATGGTGTGATGGAAGACCGAAATTACTTTGTGCAGAGACTGATGGCATCCTTTTATACAATTGTGATGCTGATTCTTTTGATTGTATCCCTGGTATTGATGGTGTTTGGAGATACGCTGGTGCGTGTGATCAGCGGACATTTTCCGCTTGTACAGCAGCTTATGTCCTTGCTGATGTATTTTAAACCTCTGTTTTCCTGGGGCATTCTGACGGTCGCATTCATGATGATTTATGCTTTTGTGCCCAATGTCAAGCTTCAAGTAAAGGATCAGTGGCCGGGAGCTGTGTTTACAGCGGTGAGCTGGAACCTGTTTTCTCAGGGATTTTCCATCTATATTGAAAATTTTAACGGCTTGAGCATTTACGGAAGCCTGTCTGCGATTGTGGTGATCATGCTGTGGCTGTATTTTTGTATGTACCTGCTTTTGATCGGAGCACATATTAACCGCTTTTTTATTCCATTCAGACGGGAAGTAATGAAGAAATAACACTTGACTTTTTTTCACTATTTTTTTAAAATATGCACTATAGTGAAAAAGGCTGTGAAGGTGTCAGTAGTGCCGTATTTTCCCATGCAGAGAGGAAGAGTCGTTGGCTGGAAGCTCATCCGGGTTCAGATATGGCGTCGAATTTCCCACCGGAGCTGTCCGGCTGAAAGTTTTTGATGGAGATATCTATTTGCAGGTCATGAATGTTGAATGCAGATTTTCCATTTCTGATAGGTCGGAACGTATGGACACGTTACGTTCAAATGAGAGCCTGCAAAGTTTTGTGATGCAGGAATCTGGGTGGTACCGCGGAATTTATTTCGTCCCTGGTTTATTGTGATAAACCGGGGATTTTTTATTGGCTCCCCGGAAGGAGAAAGGAGTTTGTTATGAAGGAAAGACTTGCGAAAATCAAAGAAGAGGTTTTGGCACAGATTGAAGCTTCCGACAGTCTTGAGAAGCTCAACGAAGTCAGAGTCAGCGCACTGGGCAAAAAGGGTGCTCTGACCGGAATTTTGAAAAGTATGAAGGACGTTGCTCCCGAAGATCGTCCCAAGGTCGGTCAGATGGTCAACGATGTACGCCAGGAGCTGGAAAAGGCGCTGGATGCTGAAAAATCAAAGCTTGAGGAAATCGTTCGTGAAGCGAAGTTAAAGAGCGAAGTGATTGACGTTACACTGCCTGCAAAGAAGAATCAGGTTGGTCATCGTCATCCCAATGCGATTGTGCAGGAAGAAGTGGAACGTATTTTCATCGGTATGGGATATGAGGTTGTGGAAGGCCCCGAAGTGGAGAAGGATTATTATAACTTTGAAGCTCTTAACATTCCCAAGGATCATCCCGCCAGAGACGAGCAGGATACTTTCTATGTGACAGAAGATATCGTGCTTCGTACGCAGACTTCTCCGGTACAGGTTCGTACCATGGAAAAAGGAAAGCTGCCCATTCGTATGATCGCGCCCGGCAGAGTGTTCCGTTCTGATGAAGTGGATGCAACCCATTCTCCTTCCTTCCATCAGATTGAAGGTCTGGTTATCGATAAGAATATTACATTTTCTGATCTGAAGGGAACTCTGGCTGAGTTTGCCAAAGAGCTGTTCGGTGAGGAGACGAAGGTTAAGTTCAGACCCCATCACTTCCCTTTCACAGAGCCCAGTGCAGAAATGGATATGAGCTGCTTTAAGTGCGGCGGCAAGGGCTGTCGTTTCTGTAAGGGCAGCGGCTGGATTGAAATCCTGGGCTGCGGCATGGTTCATCCCAAAGTCCTTAAGATGAGCGGCATTGATCCCGAAGAATATTCCGGCTTTGCATTTGGTGTAGGTCTGGAGCGTATCACACTGCTGAAATATGAAATTGATGACATGCGTCTGCTCTATGAAAACGACACCAGATTCTTAAAGCAGTTCTAATTGATAACAGGACGAAAATGCCGCCAAAGCGGCTGAAAGGAATAGGAAATGAATACAGCATTATCATGGATTAAAGCATATGTGCCCGAACTTGACTGCACCGATCAGGAATATTTCGATGCGATGACTCTGTCCGGCACTAAAGTAGAAGGTTATGAGAGAACCGACAAAAATCTGGAAAAGATTGTGATCGGTCAGATTGAAAAAATTGAGAGACATCCCGATGCGGATAAGCTCATTATCTGTCAGGTGAATATCGGCAGCGAAGTGATTCAGATCGTTACCGGTGCATCCAATGTAAAAGAAGGCGACAAGGTTCCCGTTGTTTTGGACGGCGGAAAAGTTGCAGGCGGTCATGACGGCGGCCCGCTGCCGGAAGAAGGCATTAAGATTAAGGCCGGCAAGCTGCGCGGCGTTCCTTCAAACGGCATGATGTGTTCCATCGAGGAACTGGGAAGCAGCCGTGAAATGTATCCGGAAGCGCCCGAAGAAGGAATCTACATCTTCCCCGAAGATGCGCAAGTAGGTTCCGATGCGGTGGAAGCGCTGGGTCTTCACGACACGGTTTTTGAATATGAAATCACCAGCAATCGTGTGGACTGCTACAGCATCATCGGTATCGCAAGAGAAGCTGCTGCAACCTTCAGAAAGCCTTTCGTTCCTCCGGTTGTAGAGGTGCATGAAAATGACGAAGATGTAAATGACTATGTAAGTGTAGAAGTTCTGGATACCGATCTGTGTACCAGATACTGCGCAAGAGTCTGCAAGAACATCAAGATCGCTCCTTCACCCAAGTGGATGCAGAGAAGACTGGCTGCAGCAGGGATTCGTCCTATCAACAACCTGGTTGATATAACAAACTATGTTATGGCAGAGTATGGGCAGCCCATGCACGCTTTTGACCTGGATAAGGTTGCAGGCCACAAGATCATCGTTCGGCGTGCGAAAGACGGAGATGAGTTCCAGACCCTGGATGGACAGCTGAGAAAGATGGACAGTGAAGTCCTGATGATCTGTGATGCAGAAAAAGAAATCGGTATTGCCGGCATCATGGGCGGCGAGAACAGTAAGATCACCGATGAAGTGAAGACGGTTCTGTTTGAGGCTGCTACCTTCAATGGTCCCAACATCCGTAAATCCGCTAAGAGAATCGGCATGCGCACGGATGCTTCCGGTATTTTCGAAAAAGGTCTCGATCCTGTGAATGCAAAAGCCGCTATCGACAGAGCGTGTCAGCTGATTGAAGAGCTGGGCTGCGGTGAAGTTGTAGGCGGAACCGTGGATGTATGTGAGCCTATCAAGCCTCTGCGCCACATCACTTTCGAGCCTGAAAAGATTAACAAATTCCTGGGAACCGAAGTTTCCAGAGAAGATATGCTTGCCACCTTTGAAATGCTGGAGCTCAAGTATGATCCGGCGACCAATGAAATTGAGATTCCTTCTTTTCGTCAGGATCTGGAAGGATTCGCAGATATTGCAGAGGAAGTTGCAAGATTCTTCGGATATGATAAGATTCCTACAACGCTGCCTTCCGGAGAAGCTACCACCGGTAAACTTTCCTTCAAGGGCAGAATTGAGGCAAAGGCAAGAGACATTGCAGAATACTGCGGATTTTCTCAGGGCATGTCCTATTCCTTCGAAAGCCCGAAGGTATTTGACAAGCTGCTGATTCCTGCTGAAAGCGATTTAAGAAAGGCAGTTACCATTTTAAATCCGCTTGGTGAAGATTTCTCCATCATGAGAACCACTTCCTTAAATGGTATGCTGACCAGCCTTGCAACCAATTTCAACAGAAGAAACAAAGATGTGAAGCTTTACGAGCTTGGCAACGTTTATCTGCCCAAGGAGCTTCCGTTAAAGGATCTTCCCGAAGAACGCATGCAGTT
>JAFUMV010000049.1 GCA_017482485.1 Lachnospiraceae bacterium | reverse complement strand
TCTAATTGTTTTAATCTGCTGGTATAAGTTTCCAGCGTCTCTCTTCTCGCACCGGGTCTTGCTGCGGAAATGGTATCAGCAGCCTGTACAATGCAGGAAATAAGAGAAGTAGGTTCTTTATCACCATGATGGGATTCCACTGCATTAATAACAGTAGCGGATTCCTTATACTTCTTACAAAGCTCGGCACCCAGCTGAATATGGGAACCTTCCATCTCATGGTCAACTGCCTTACCAATATCATGAAGCAGTCCTGCACGCTTTGCCATCCTCACATCCAGTCCCATCTCTGCTGCCAAAAGTCCTGACAACTGAGCCACTTCGATAGAATGTTTCAGCGCATTCTGACCATAGCTCGTTCTGAATTTCATCTTGCCCAGCAACTTGACAAGTTCCGGATGAATGCCATGCACCCCAACTTCCAGAATGGCTGCTTCACCCTCTTCTTTAATCATCGTCTCAACTTCACGCTGCGCCTTTTCAACCATCTCTTCAATTCTGGCGGGATGAATACGTCCATCCACGATCAGCTTCTCAAGAGCGATACGTGCAACTTCACGACGAATCGGATCAAATCCGGAAAGAACAACTGCTTCCGGCGTGTCGTCAATAATAAGGTCTACACCTGTCAGTGTTTCAAGTGTTCTGATATTTCTTCCTTCTCGACCGATGATACGTCCCTTCATTTCATCGTTCGGAAGCTGTACCACGGAAATTGTAGTCTCGGATACATGGTCCGCTGCACATTTCTGAATGGCATTCACCACATATTCCTTCGCCTTCTTATCCGCTTCCTCTTTGGCGCGATGTTCCATTTCCTTGATCATCACGGCCGTTTCATGCTTTACTTCATCTTCAACAATTTTCAATAAGTAGTCTTTTGCCTGGTCGGAGGTTAAACCAGAGATTCTTTCCAGTTCCTGAATGCGCTGCTCGTTCAGCTTGGCAATCTCTTCACGCTGCTTGTGCATCTCTTCTTCCCGCTTCGCCAGCTGTGCCTCTTTCTTCTCGATCGCATCGGCCTTCTTGTCGATGTTCTCCTCCTTCTGCTGTACTCTGCGTTCAAAACGCTGTACTTCGGCTCTGCGTTCCTTGATCTCCTTATCCAGTTCGTTCTTGGTACGAATGGATTCTTCCTTCACTTCCAGCAGCCCTTCACGTTTCTTGGCCTCAGCAGTCTTTAATGCTTCATCAATGATTTCCCTGGCCTTATCCTCCGCATTACCGATCTTTGCTTCAGTATCCTTCTTACAGCGATCTGTAGCAAAATATGCAGTGACCGGAATAGAAATAACCAGTGTAATGATTACCGCTATCGCGATTGGTCCCAACATTACAGGAGCACCTCCTTATTTAATTTTCATTGTACGATATCAGTTATAGAATATGCCGGATACATACTCTAAAAATCAATTTTACAACACTTCAATTTTATACAAATTTGTTACTTATGTCAAGTAGTTATGTCAGCAATTTAGTGAGAATTGACACGTCCGTTGCTCTTCCCTTCGTTCACAGTAACACGTCCGTCAGAACTACGGACCAATTCTTTGAAATACGTATCCAGTAAATTCATAACTGTTTAGCTTAATATTCATCCGCCATTTCGGAAAATATTCTCCGCAGCGTGCTGCCGCTAATTCCTTTCCGGTATAAAAATGCATACATCTTCCGGCGTTCTGGATAATCCGCGCGTTCCGGATCAAAATGCTTCTTCTTCATCCACTGCCGGGCCAATGCTTCTTCATCCGGTGTGTTTCCCATCTCTTCCTGCGCAGCAAAAGCATTCTGAATCTGATCTGATGAAATCCCCTTGCGAATTAAATCCATTTCAATCATCCGTCGACTCTTCTTCCCCTGCTGATTTTCAATGTAATCCTGTGCATATCTGTCATCATCTACATAATGAAAGGATTTCACATACGCCAACGCAGCATTAATACACTTTAAAGGATACTCTCCCTGTATCAGTTTATCTCTCAGCTGCGTTTCCGTATAAGGTCTGCTCTTTAACAAATTCATACTGCGCAGCGTGGCACGCTTTGTCAGCACTTCCTCTATAAGCTGCTCATATACGTCTTCTCCTAATTCACTTCCCTCTTTTATTCCATATAGACGAAGTTCGCCTTTGTATAATACAAAGGCGAAGCTCTCATCCAGATAGATTCTGACACGGGAACGTGACATCTCTTCTATTCCGGTTACAATCATTCTGTTACTCACTTTCCGTAATACTTAAGCATTGGCATTCTCTGTGTTCTCCACTGACTCAGCTTTCGGAACAAGGCCATAATATTCTCTCACTTTACGCTCAACCTCAGCACAAACCTCCGGATTGTCTTTTAAATAAATTTTGGCATTCTCACGGCCCTGACCGATCTTATTGCCATTGTAGGCATACCATGCTCCACTCTTGTTCACCACATTGCAGTTTGCCGCAAGATCCAGGATATCACCCACCATGGAAATTCCCTGGCCGAACATAATGTCAAACTCTGCTTCCTTGAACGGAGGTGCGATCTTATTCTTCACGACCTTCACACGAGTACGGTTACCGATCACTTCGCCCCCCTGCTTTAAGGACTCAATCCTTCTGACATCCAGTCTAACAGAGGAATAGAACTTCAGCGCACGTCCGCCGGTGGTTGTCTCAGGATTGCCGAACATAATGCCAACCTTCTCACGCAGCTGGTTGATAAAAATAACGGTACAGTTGGATTTGCTGATGACTGCAGTAAGCTTTCTCAACGCCTGGGACATCAATCTCGCCTGCAGACCCACATGACTGTCCCCCATATCACCTTCAATTTCCGCCTTGGGAACCAGCGCTGCTACCGAGTCCACTACTACAATATCAATCGCACCGGAACGCACCATAGTCTCTGTGATCTCCAATGCCTGCTCACCGTTATCCGGCTGAGAAATGTACAGGTTATCAATATCAACACCGATATTCTTTGCATATACAGGATCCAGTGCATGCTCTGCATCGATAAATCCTGCAATGCCACCATTCTTCTGCACCTCTGCAATCATATGCAAGGTAACAGTGGTCTTACCGCTGGATTCCGGTCCATAAATCTCAATAATTCTTCCCTTCGGAATACCGCCAAGCCCCAATGCAATATCCAGACTCAAGGATCCGGTAGGAATTGTCTCTATATTCATCAGTGTGGAAGGGTCACCCAGCTTCATCACGGTTCCCTTACCGTATTCTTTCTCAAGCTGCGCAATAGCAGCGTCCAACGCTTTTAATTTTTCGCTCTTCTCCATGTCGATCTCCTTTGAACAGAACAGGTGTTCTTCTTTCATTATAATAAATCATGCCATCGTCTTTGTCAATTCTTTTTTATTCGGAAATGGAAAATTCGTAAAAGTATCTTTATCCCTATCCCAATCGGCTCCCGCAGGCGGTCTCAAACTTTTCTTCAGCCAGATCCCATAAACAGACACCCCCCACTCCTCTGGTGCTTCGTAATGCGACTCCTGTACGGACCACAATTCATTCGGCGTTATCACCTTCTTCCCTTCATAAAACACTGCATTTCAAAAATCTGCAACCACCTTTGGCTGTCTGAAATAATACTTCAAGGCTCTGTTTCTTTTCCTCATTAATAAAATAGAAGCCCTCCTTATAAATATCCTCTGAACAGAAATATTCGGCGATACGCCCTCCTGAATTTAATGATGTACAGCGGTCATCCTCTATATGACGGTCTGTGCAAAAGATTTTCTGATTTCAGATTCGACACGTTGCTGTCAACTGTGTAAGATAAGTATAGCAAACAGGCACTTTTTTTCAAGTGTTTTTTCCATTAAAATTTCCTTTAGTCTAATGGGGCCATGCGAATTGCAAAGGCCAAACGTGCATTTTAAAACTGCCGGAAGATCATTTCCTCCGGCAGCTTATTATTTCAGATATTCTTCATAATCCTTCAGTGTCACGGTCACCCAACCGTAAAATCCACTTTCGGTACTATAATAGTTAAACCCAAGCTCCAGTCCAACCGGTGTAAAGAACAGGGTTCCGTCATAACCTTCCAGTTTCCTGCGAACTTCTGTGGCCGTCCAGCCCTCCTGTTCAATGGAGCCGCTGTTTTGAAGTTTATCCTGTCCGATCGCCCATTCCCCCAGTTTGTCACTGTATTCGATCATATGATCATGGCTCATGACAGTACCGGATTGGACATCAACATTAATATCCCGCAGCATGGGCATATAAAAATCATCAAAAATCAGCTCATCCATGAAAACCACGCTCAGTATATCTTCATCCATCCAGGTTACATATCCCACAGTCTGATATTCATAAGAGTCACGCGAAAAGGAGTCATCCATGTCAAGATTTTCATATGTCTCCAAATGATACAGCGCAGTCTCTTTTATGGTTTCATTCACCGTCTCCAGATTTGGGAATTCTCCGGTGATCTGTGGATACTCTGCAATCAGGATGGCGGTCTGAGCCTCATTTTCCATATAATAATCTTTCCACTCAATCTGGTAGGATAAATCTTTCCGGACTGCATTTTCAATTGAAACATAATATTCATCGGAAGCCGAAGGAACATAACGTTCTGAAGCAGTAAAAGCATCCTCGCCAAATTCATCAATCCTTACATTCGTGTCATGACCCTTTAGGTTCACAGAAGAGAGGATTGATCTGGTGGCAACCGCCAGCAAAACCAACGCACACAATGCGAAAATGCCCACGAAAGCAAAAATTTTGCCGTAATTCTGCGTCTGTGGTTTTTGCAGGTTTACAGCATCAGGCACAGGGATATTCTTCATCTGGAATTCGGACAAATTGCCGGTTTCAATATCGGTCTTTTTCTGCTGCAGAACCTGATTCCCGTTTCTTCTATCATCCAGTCTGTTTTGACAAACGCTACAAACACCATCCTTTGTCAGCCCGTTACACTTCGGACAAACATCATACAAAATCCGTTTGTTTTCCATCAGCGGAAAGTCACCTCACTATAATATTCCAGAACGCAGCGCCGCATCAGGGTCAGTGCCGCTGCTACAGAAGATTCTCTGATTTTTGCCCGATTTCCGGAAAAATGATATTCTTTCACTACCGTTTTTCCGCAGACACAGCAACCGATATAGACAAGACCTACCGGTTTTTCATCGCTTCCTCCATCGGGTCCAGCAATTCCTGTCACAGAAACAGTCACATCCGACTTGGTAATGGCCGCGCAGCCGTTTGCCATTTCCTTTGCCACCTGTTCGCTGACTGCGCCGTATTTGTGCAGCGTGCTCTTCTTGACTCCCACAAACTTACGCTTTGACTTATTGGAGTAGGTAATATGTCCGGTTTTAAACACTTCGGAGACACCCGGAATATTAATCAGGCGTGCAGCAAGCATGCCGCCGGTACAGGATTCGATCGTGGAGACGGTCAGTTTATTTGCCACAAGCAAATCCACCACTGCCTTTTCCAGACTGATTTCCGGATCGGTCGTATAAATATCTGCCCCAAAGCGGTTCTTCAATTCTTTCACCACAGGCTTTACCAGCTTCTGGGCCTGTTTCTCATCCTTTGCACGGGCAGTCACACGAAGATGCACTTCTCCGGTCTTGGCATAAGGTGCCACGGTAGGATTGGTCTGAGAATCAATCAGATCCTGAACCATAGAAGCCACCTTACTCTCTCCCATTCCGCAGATCTTTACGGTTCTGGAATAAATAATTCCATCCTCCAAAGATGCAAGATAAGATTTTACACTGTTTTTAAACATTGGATGAAGTTCATTGGGGGGACCGGGAAGCAGAATCAAACGTTTTCCGTTCTTCTCCAGAATCAGCCCCGGAGCCGTTCCGTTGTCATTATCCAGCACGATCGCTCCGTCCGGTATCAAAGCCTGCTTTTTATTATTGTCCGTCATTTCCAGACCGCGTTCCTTGAAATATACTTCGATTCTTTCCAGACTGTGACCATCCATGATAAGAGGCATCTCCATCAATTCCGCTGCCGTTTCCTTGGTCAGATCATCGGTAGTGGGGCCAAGTCCTCCGGTCAGAATCACGATGTCAGAACGATTCAATGCCGTCTGTATTGCCCCGGTTAAACGCTCTTTGTTATCTCCCACCACACTCTGATAGTAGCAGGACAGACCAAGAGCAGCGCATTGTTCCGACAAAAATGCTGCATTCGTGTTTACGATATTGCCAAGCAGAAGTTCTGTTCCCACCGAAATCAATTCAACGACCATTTTCTTCTCCTTTCTACCGCCTTTGCGGTCAATCCGTCAGACGAAAAAACGTCAGGCAGATTCTTTCCATTGCACAAAAGCAGCCGGAATACACCGACTGCCAGAGGTTTTAATGCTGTTCAGAAAGCACATCTTTATTTTTGATCAGATAATCTGCCAGAGATACTACTGTCAGAATCAGAGCAATCCACATTACGATCTGTGTCAGCAGATTGATTGCTGCAATGTCGGCGATCATCAGACAGATCATCACCATCTGGAAAGTGGTTTTAAACTTGCCCCAATAACTTGCTGCTATCACACGTCCGTTATCAGATGCAATCAGACGGAATCCGCTGATAATAAATTCGCGGCTGATGATCACAATAACAATCCATGCAGGCAGTTTTCCCATTTCCACCAGACAGATCATGGCTGCACAAACCAGCAGTTTATCCGCCAGAGGATCCATGAATTTTCCAAAATTGGTAACCAGATTATACTTTCTTGCGATATGACCGTCCAGCAGGTCTGTCAGGCTGGCAATAATGAACAAAGCAAGGGCAATCCATCTGGATGCACTGCCGCCAAGATCTGTCAGCATGAAAAGTACAAAAAAGGGAATCATGATCACACGTAAAATCGTGAGCTTATTCGGTAAATTCATCTTCTAATTCTCCTATCAAATCGTATTCATACGAACCGGTTATTCTGGCCATTACAAAATCGCCGGTCATCAGTTCGCGCCTTGTATTGATGAACAGATATCCGTCTACATTGGGTGCATCCCTGTAAGTTCTGGCTACATATGCATTCTCATCTGCAACCTTTCCCTCAATCATGGCAAGCATCGTCTGACCAATCAGAGACTCGGCCTTGTCAAATGCGATATCCTGCTGCAGCTCCATGATTTCCGCCTGACGTTCTTCCTTCACCTCTTCTTCTACCTGATCCGGCATTTCTGCGGCAGGAGTATTTTCTTCCTGAGAATAGGTAAAGACGCCCAGTCTGTCAAATTCCATTTCATTGACAAAAGCAAGCACTTCTTCCTGATCCTTATCGGTTTCACCGGGGAATCCGGAAATCAGAGTGGTTCTCAAACAGATATCCGGTATTTCACTGCGAAGCTTCTCAATCGTTGCTTCCAGTTCTTCTCTTCTGGTCCTGCGTCCCATTCTCTTTAAAATCCGGTCAGAAGCATGCTGAATGGGCATATCAAGGTAGTTGCATACCTTTTCTTCCTGCTTCATTACCTCGATCAGTTCATCGGTAATTTCCTCCGGATAGCAGTACAGCAGACGGATCCACTTCAGATCTTCAATCTTTGCCAGCTTTCTTAAAAGCTCGGGAAGCATTTTCTCCCCATACAAATCAATCCCATAAAGTGTCGTTTCCTGAGCCACTAAAATCAGTTCCTTCACACCGCCTGCAACAAGCTTTTTCGCCTCTGTCACCAACGCTTCCATAGGTACGGAACGATAACTTCCTCTCACAGAAGGAATCACACAGTAAGTACAGCGCTTATTACATCCCTCCGCAATTTTCAGATAAGCAAAATGCCCTCCGGTTGTAACGCTTCTGGGCTTGCCGTATACGCATTCCCGGTTGATATCCTCCAGTCGGTTCTCCGAATTCTGATTTAAAACGCCTTCCACAACTTCAACAATCTGATCGATTGCCGTCGTTCCAAGAATAGCGTCTACTTCGGGAATTTCTGACTGAATTTCGCTGCTGTAGCGCTGGGCCAGACATCCGCACACAATCAGCGCTTTCAGATTACCGGTCGTTTTCAGCTCGGCCAGCTGCAAAATCGTATTGATACTCTCTTCCTTCGCATCATTGATAAAGCAGCAGCTGTTGACGACAGCCACATCTGCTGCATCCTCGTCATCCGTAAAAGTATAGCCCTTTTCCGCCAGCTGTCCCAGCATCATTTCCGTGTCCACCAGGTTCTTGTCACATCCCAGGGATACAAATAAAATCTGCATAAATTAATACCTTTCTTTAATACATCAGGGAACATAAAGCAGCGCAACGGCGCCCTCATGCTCCCCGTTTTTCTTTCAGATAAGCAGACACGCACAAGCGTATCTGCGATCATGCACGGTAATCTTAAATCTCTTCCTCATCACCAAGGATCTTGATTTTGCCCTGTCTGAGTTCTTCTACCGCGATGGATAAGGGCTTCTCACCCATTTTCATTTTGACCATGGGTTCGTGACCTGCGATGATCTGTCTTGCGCGCTTTGAAGTAGCCATGACGATGGAATAACGGCTGTTAACAATCTTCTCTTCGCCCGGTTCAACCTCACTGTTTACTACTTTCATTAAATCTGAATAAGACGGATGTAACATTATTCTTCTCCTTTCACAAGAGCATTCAGCTCTTCTCTCAATTGATTGATAAAATCTATCCTGCAATCCGGACTCTGGTGCACAGCAGTGATAATCTGATGCATCTGCTCCACACAGTCATCCAGCTTGTCATTGATGACAACGTAATCATAGTTCTCAATGCCCTGCGCTTCCTGCAAAGCGCGCTGCATCCGGCTGTCTATGATCTCCTCGGTCTCCGTACCTCTTCCCACCAGACGGCGTCTGAGTTCCTGCGCTGACGGCGGCATCACAAACATTAAAAGCGCATCCGGGAACTTTTCCTTCACCTTTAAGGCTCCCTGTATCTCAATCTCCAAAATGACATCCTTACCGGCTGCCATCTGCTCTTCCACCCAGGCTTTGGGCGTACCGTAATAGTTATCCACATAACGGGCATATTCAATCAGGCCATCCTTCTCTATGGTCTTTTCAAAGGTATCCTTATCAACGAAGAAATAGGATACTCCATCAACTTCACCTTCTCTGGGCGCTCTTGTTGTCATTGAAACAGACAGCGCATAATTGTCATAGCGCGCCACCAGCGCTTTCATCAGAGTACCCTTTCCGGCTCCGGAAAATCCGGACACCACTATCAGCAATCCTTTATGCTTCATCACTTTCCTCCTGTCCTGCCATCGGCGGCGATTCCAGCGAAAGCTGCGCCCTCGCACAGATCGTTTCCGGTAAAAGTGCGGAAAGAATGAGCTGGCTGTTCTCCATAACCAAAACCGCTTTCGTCCGGCGTCCCTGGGTTGCATCCACCGCAGTGTTGTTCTCCTTGGCTCTCTGCACCAGCCTTTTGACCGGGGCGGATTCCGGACTCACCACAGCAATGATCTTATCCGTATTCACAATATTTCCAAACCCGATATGAATGAACTGACTCAATTCTGCTCTCCGCTTCTGCGTTTTATAGTCCTATGCGCTTATGCCGCACATATTATGATATCTTATTCAATATTCTGAATCTGTTCGCGAACCTTTTCAATTTCCGTCTTTAACTCAATGCCTCTGTCGGAAATCGCCAGGTCATTGGTTTTTGACAAAATGGTGTTGGCTTCCCGGTTCATCTCCTGGGCAAGAAAATCCAGCTTGCGTCCGATGCTTCCGCCTGCATTCAGCGTCTGCTTCACTGCAGCGATATGGCTCTTTAACCTGACGATCTCTTCATCTACGCAGACCTTATCCGCAAAAATGGTCACCTCCGTAAGAAGACGGCCCTCATCCACTCTGGTATCCTCCAACAGCTCCTTTACACGATCTGTCAGCTTCTGTCTGTATTCGGTGATGATTTGAGGCGAACGCTCTTCAATGAAGGCCACATGTTCAAGCATGCCGTCCAGTTTGGCATTCAGATCTTCCTTCAGGTTCTCTCCCTCGCGGATTCTGGTTTCCACGAAGCCCTCTGCAGCGCCTCTCAAAGCCTTCTCCAGCACCATCCAGATGTCCTTTTCATCCGCTTCCACCTCTTCCATGGTGAAAACTTCGGGATATCTTGACAGTGTGGACACGCGGATATCATTCTCCAGACCGAAATCCTCGGACATCTGCCGAAGATATTCCAGATATCTGGCTGCAACATCCTTATTATATTTCACGCTGACGTTCTCTTCCGCCATATCCTCGTAGGTGATAAAAACATCCACTTTACCACGCTGGATATACTCCTTTAATAATGCTCTGATCGCCGACTCAAAAAAATTCAGCTTCTTGGGCATCTTCAAAGTCACATCCAGATATCTGTGGTTCACGGACTTCATCTCCACCGTGAACTTCCGATCAGCCTCACAGACCTCGCATCTGCCAAAGCCAGTCATACTCTTGATCATTTGTTCTCCAATCTGCGCATTCTGCGCAAGTCTGCCATCCAGCGACAGTGCTTTTCATCGCTTCGCCCGCCAGAGCGAACAGTATCCGATAATCCTTTATATTATAAAGTAACAGAAGTGTTCCGTCAAGTATTAAGCGTTTAAAAGCCGCCAGGCAAAATTTCCTCTTGTCATTCTTTTTGCGTTTGGTTATACTATAATTCCATCAGTATATTACTGTTGACACGTTCGACATTTGTGCATCGGCGCTGTTTTTATATTATTAATGGAAGGATTGATTTTCATGGCTTTTGACGGCATCACCATCGCCAATCTGGTAAAAGATTTCAAAGAAGTTCTTCTGGACGGCAGGCTTTACAAAATTGCCCAGCCCGAACCCGATGAGCTGCTTTTTACAATCAAAAACCGTTTGGGTCAATATCGTCTCTGCGTTTCGGCCAGCGCTTCTCTTCCGCTGATTTATCTGACAGAAGAAAACAAGCCCAGCCCTATGACCGCTCCGAATTTCTGTATGCTGCTGCGCAAGCATCTTCAGAACGGAAGAATTGTTTCGATCTCTCAGCCTGGACTTGAAAGAATCATTCATTTTGAAGTTGAGCACCTGGATGAAATGGGCGATTTAAAGAAAAAGAAACTGATTGTGGAGATCATGGGCAAGCACAGCAATATTATTTTCTGTGATGAAAACGATCAGATCATCGACAGCATCAAGCATATTTCCGGTCTTGTCAGCTCCATCCGTGAGGTATTGCCCGGAAAGCCCTATTTCATTCCTCAGACGCAGGAGAAATTAAATCCGCTGACCGTCGATAGACAGACCTTCATCGAACAGGTTTTCTCAAAACCTGCAGACTGCTTTAAAGCCCTTTATACCACTTTTACCGGCCTTTCTCCGGCGATTTCTCACGAAATCTGTCACCGGGCCGGCGGACATGCGGATCTTTCCACTGCAGCCTGCACTCCAGAAGACCGTGAGGCTTTGTGGCGTGCTTTTTCTGAAATGATGGAAGCTGTAAAAGAAGGGGAGTTTTCCCCCTGTATCGTCTATGAAAACGGTGTGCCTGCCGAATATGCTGCTTTTGCACTGACCTCCTATCCGGCCGAAAGCCGGAAAGAATACGATAAAATTTCCCCGCTGCTGGAAAATTATTATGCGGAAAAAAATATGGTCACCCGAATCCGTCAGCGTTCCGTAGATCTGCGCAGAATCGTATCCACGGCCCTGGAGCGAAATATAAAAAAATACGACCTCCAGTGCAGGCAGATGCAGGATACGCAAAAGCGCGACAAGTACCGGATTTACGGTGAACTGTTAAACACCTACGGCTACAGCGCAACCCCCGGTGACAAAAAGCTGGATGCGATTAATTACTATACCGGCGAAGCGGTCACAATCCCGCTGGATCCCCAGCTTTCCGCCAGCGAAAACGCAAAGAAATATTTCGAAAAATATAACAAATTAAAGCGCACTTATGAAGCGCTTTCCGAATTGACTGTTGAAGTCAAAGCAGAGATCGACCACCTGGAATCCGTATCCACAGCACTGGATATCGCTCAAAAGGAAGAGGATCTGGTTCAGATCAAGGAGGAGCTCATCGAAAGCGGTTACATCAAGCGAAAGGGCGGTTCCAAAAAGGTAAAAATTACCAGCAAACCATTCCACTATATCAGCAGTGACGGCTTTCATATGTATGTCGGAAAAAATAATCTGCAGAATGAAGAGCTGACCTTCAAGTTCGCGGTTGGCAATGACTGGTGGTTTCATGCCAAGCAAATGCCCGGTTCACACGTCATCGTCAAATCCAACGGCGAGACACTGCCCGACTCCACCTTTGAAGAGGCAGCAAGGCTTGCGGCCCACTATTCCAGGGGGAAAGATCAGGAAAAAGTGGAAATTGATTATGTTGAAAGAAAACAGGTAAAGAAAGTAGCCGGTGCAAAACCCGGATTTGTCATTTATCATACCAACTATTCCATGATCATTGATTCCGATATTTCCGGGATTCGCAGAATTGACTGATAAAGTTTGTCCTCTAAAAACAGAATTTCGCGCGAGCGGATTTAGAATTTCTCCAGCATAATAAAGAGACCGTTCCTGTCACTACTCCCACAATGGGATGTTTCTCACGACAGGCCGGTCTCTTCGTTGTTATTTATTGCATTTTAACATCAAAGATCAGTCTTAGAGGGTACCGCTGGTGAACAGACTCTTCACATGGTCCACTTCTTCCTGTGTTGCCTTTGATGCGGGCACATAATAGGATTTTTCACGGGCAATCTGGTACAGTTCTTCCTGAGACTGTTCACATGCCGTACGGAACTGTTTTAATGTGGTCTTTAATTCCTTGTTTTCAGTCTGAGGAATCATTTCCCCGAAACGGACCAGCTCTCCGTTAATGCCGGTCAGCGTATCTGCTACCATTGTCTTATCTTCGAACATTTCATTACCTCCTACTGCAGAAACTTCATCAGGGTCTGCTTGTTATCCATGGCGGATTTTGCGCCCTTTTCAAAAAACTGTTTGATTTTTTCATCCTGCGCACAGTTTGCATACTCCTGCATTTTGCAGTGTGTGGTGTCATAACCGCTGATCAGATGGCGCAGATTCTGTAATTCCAATTCAGATAAATTAGCCATTTTCCCTCTCCTTTCGGCTGCTCTAAGCAGCTTTGAATCATTACCTGCAAAAAGAGTATGTCCTCACAGCAGATTTTTTATTCAAACATAACTTCTTCATAAGGCATTTCCACTTCCACATATCCGGTTGAATAAGGCGCAATCTCATAGGGCGGCAGATAAAAAACAATGCCTGTTTCCGAAAAGTAGCATCCTACATCCGCCATGTTAATTTTTTGAAGCAGCTCAAACGCATCATCATAAAATTCGTTTTCTTCTCCCTTCCCAATACGATTGTTAAATCTTGCCCTGAGTTTTTCATCAAAATCTGTATTTTCAAAACGGATCAATTCAGACAGATTTATTTTTTTGCCATCCGAAAGCCTGAAAAGATGATCTTCCCGATATGGAACACCATGCGCATTGCCCTCGTTTAAATACGAATCCATCAAAACGCTGAGATATCCGCCTGCTGCTTTTACGGACGTAACCTGTGTGGATTCGCTCCAGGGCCCCTGCCAGCCAAAATCCCTGCTCTCCCGGTACACCTCCAGCGCAGACTGTCGGATGGAATTTTCGTCCTTCTCATATTCATCCATCCTTTTTTGTGCCCAGGCATAAAAGTAGGAATTGATTCTCTCAATCGCCGGATCATCACCGTTAAACAGCGGATAGGCAAGGGTCATTTCAAAAATAGCGGTTCCGTCTTCTGCCTCATACTGCTTTTCTATATATTGCATTTCATAAATCATCTCACCGGTGCTGCCGCCAAACAGCTGATCATTGTCAGAAGTATTTTCATCCTCTGCATTCTCCCGGTCATCCAAAAGAGCTTCTTCCGTTCGGGTGTCACCTTCTGTATTCTGGCTGTTTTGCGGCGTATTTATAGCTTTACCTGTGCAGGATGCGCCCCAGATAACGACAAGAAGCATGACCAACACCAATGACGCATATAGGATTCTGGTTCTCATATCACATTCCTCGCTTTGCTCAAATATAGAAGCATACTTCAAATTATTACAGATATGGATAGAGTTTCCAGAAAAGCATAAAAATATACACCGGAAAACCTGTTGGAATTCCGGTGTATTAAAAATATGTCTGTATCGTTTATTATATTTCGTGACCGCTGCTGTCATCAAACCTCAGTTATATCTGTTTGGTCGATCAGCCGGTCATACATTTCCTGATATTTCTTCGCAGAAACATACCAGGAAAAATCTGCTGCCATCGCACGCTCCACCATCTTGTTCCATTCACGCTTCTTATCACGGTAGATATGCTCTGCATAACGGATTGCGGAAAGCATCTCATGTGCATTATAATTTGTGAAGGAGAAGCCTGTTCCGGTGCCTTCAAATTCATTGTAAGGCTGCACAGTATCCTTCAGGCCACCGGTCTCACGAACGATGGGCAATGTACCATAACGAAGGCTCATCAGCTGACTCAAACCGCAGGGTTCAAACAGAGAAGGCATCAGGAACGCATCACTTGCCGCATAAATCTTGTGAGACAGCTCTTCGGAATAGTAAATCTGTGCGGAAACCTTACCGCTGTATTTCCATGCGAAATGACGGAACATGTTCTCATAACGCTCTTCGCCGGTACCAAGCACAACGATCTGCACATTGTCCTGACACAGTTCATCCATCATATAAGCGATCAGATCAAATCCCTTCTGGTCCGTCAGACGGGAAACAATGCCGATCAACATTGCCTTGTTATCCTGATCCAGTCCCAGCTCAGCCTGCAGCGCACGCTTGTTCTTCACCTTTTCCTTACGGAAATTTGCCGCACTGTACTGATATGGGATATAACGGTTCGTCTCAGGATTAAAATCGGTATAATCAATACCATTTACAATACCGTACAGGTCATTCTCTCTTGCACGCATCAGACCATCCAGACCCTCGCCGTAAAATTCTGTCTTAATCTCTTCTGCATAGGTATCACTCACAGTGGTGATCACATCGGCAAATACCAGACCGCCCTTTAACAGACTGGCATCATTATAGAGTTCCATCCTATCCGGCACGAAATAATAATCGGAAAGTCCGGTAATTTCCTGTACATCCTTCACATTCCATCTTCCCTGGAACTTCAGGTTATGAATGGTCATAACAGTCTTGATTCCTCTGTAGAAATCGCTTCCGGCAAATCTCTCATGAAGATATACGGGAATCAGACCGGTCTGCCAGTCATGACAATGGATCAGGTCGGGACGAAAACCGATCACGGGAAGTATGGAAAGAGCAGCCTTAGAGAAGAACGCAAACTTCTCAATTTCAAATAAAGCATTATCGGAATAGGGCTTAAAGCCGTTAAAATAATATTCATTATCAATGAAATAAAATTTGATTCCCTCATACTCAGCTTCCAGAATGCCCACATATTCATTTTTCCAGTGGAAATCCATGTAAAAATGATCTCTGTAATGAAGCATATCCTTCTTATTCTGATGCATGCAGTTGTACTTCGGTAAAATGACTCTTACGTCATAATGATTCCTGTCAATACATTTCGGCAGAGAACCAACTACGTCAGCCAGACCGCCGGTTTTAATAAAGGGCACACCCTCAGATGCCACAAACAGAATGTTCTTCATCTTGTCTCCTCCCATACAGGTATGATAATAAAAATCAGACTTGTGCTTTCCCCAAAGCATAATCTTTTATTTATTATACCGCAATCTGTTTGTGAATGAAAGGATTTTTTGTATGCAGGAGCTAAAACTTCGCCTAACACTTAACGAACGCTTAATGAAACAGCGAAAGCGCCCACCGATGCCTGCGCCGGTGTAGAGATGCTATTGTTTTATGATTTATACTGCAGCCGGATTTTATCCGAAATCAGAGCAATAAACTCGGAATTTGTGGGCTTACCTTTTCCCGTGTTGATGGTGTACCCAAACAGGGCATCCAGGGTTTCCATCCTGCCGCGGTTCCAGGCAACCTCAATGGCATGACGGATTGCACGTTCCACGCGGCTGGGTGTAGTCTGATATTTTGCTGCAATTGTAGGGTACAGCGTTTTGGTGATGGCTCCCAACATATCGATATCCTTCACTGCCATCTGAATGGCATCCCGCAGATACTGATACCCTTTGATATGGGCAGGTACGCCGATTTCATGAATCATATCCGTAACATCCTTTTCCAGATCATGAGATGCTGCATAGGAATTTACGGTCTGCACGTTTTCCTTTTCTTTCAGATCCGTCTCTGCTCCCGGCACCGTGATCATAATCTGAAACTCTCTATTGTTTTTCATCAGATCCGTCAGAATCTGTACCACTCTTTCGCTTTCTTTTCCAGCAGTCATTGTAAGCTGTTCCATGATATCCTCCATTCCGAAGCGATTTATCGCTGTTTCTTTGTCCTTTTGTCACCGTATTTCTCTACAGCGACAGCCTTCTGACAAAACGCCTGGATCCGACTGCGTTCTCTCTGTCAGCAGGCTCATTATAGTCTGAAAATGAAGATTCCTGCAAGAAATTGGCATCGAGCAAAAGTGGGCGAATGTCTGTGTTTTCGATCTTTTTTTACAAATCTCTATTCTGATTTGGTCATACTCTGTCG